>WFQT01000322.1 GCA_015486895.1 Anaerolineae bacterium | reverse complement strand
GTAGAATTTTCCCCATATATCCGTTCATGTTGCTTTTCCTTTTGTCGGGAGCATTGGTGTGCTCTGTAGTGACAAATGATGTATTTCGTATTGCGTGTTGCGTGTTGCGTGTTGCGTATTGCGTGTTGCGTGTTGGATAGTGCTTAGCCGCGTGCAAGCTTTAGAAATTCACAGGTAGACCATCGTAAGCATACAGGAACAATTTTTGCAGCTCATCGTAGTCCGGGGTACGGACACTGGTAATGATTTGCGTGTCGTTGAAAGCATGGTCCACCAGAGTTTCCATCTGAGCGACGAAGTCATGGCGAAGAATACCGGTTTCAGCAACGCTAATAGGATTGCCCACCTGCTTGGTGAGTGCACGCAGGCAGCCGGCAAAAGCGCGAGCTCCCTCTTCTCCCACCGCTGCCGAACAGCCAATGATATGCGCTAAATCGGCAAACCGGTCCGGTGCTTCCTTACCGCCAAACTCGACTGTGTAGGGCAGGAAAATGGAGACAGAGCGGCCGTGAGGAACGTGGAACAAGGCGCCAAAAGCGTGGCCCATAGCGTGGGCAATTGAAGCCATCGCGTTGCCAAAGCCGAGGCCAGCAACGGTGGCCGCGTTGTGCATTCTCTCTCTCGCTTCCATGTCGCTACCGTCGGCGACTGCCTGGGGCAGGTAGCGAAAGACCGCACGCGCCGCCTGGATGCAAAGGCCATCGGTCAAATCAGAATGCCATGTACATGTGTATCCCTCCACAGCGTGGGTCAATGCGTCTAAGCCAGTATCGGCTGTCAGTTGCGGCGGCATCCCCGCGGCCATGACCGGGTCGACAATGGCGATGTCAGCCACGTTTTCCCGATTGCCCAACCCCATCTTCCGTTGCTCTTTCGTGTCAGTGAGGACGATAGCCCAGGTCGCCTCGGCGCCGGTGCCACTAGTGGTGGGAATGGTGATGAGTCGCGCCTTCTGGCGCAGGCCTAAATGGACAAAGGGATTGATTTCCCCAGGGGTCATATCCGGGCGCTCATCTAGCACCCAAATGGCTTTAGCAGCGTCCATGGCAGAGCCGCCACCGAGGCCAATGATCCAATCAGGGGCATAGTCCCGGGCTATTTCGGCTCCTCGTAGCACTGTCTGCACGCTGGGCTCAGGTTCAACGGCGTCGAAAACGCGACTTTCTAATCCGGCTGTTTTCAGATGGGGCAGAATCTTTTCCACCAGGCCCAGCTTGACCAGAGTGCTATCGGTAACGATGAGGGCCCGTTTACCCTGGATTTCGTCTAAAGCATCTAAAGCATCCTCACCAAAGATGATTTGCGGTGAAACAAAGTACCACATAGCTGACCTCCTTGTCATCGGGGCGTCACTTTGCCGGAGAACGGCCTGATTGCTTCCCAGCAACTGTCTGAGCCATTGCCTGACCAGCGGCATTTCTACACTGCCGGCCACGATGGCCGGCAGCGCACTCTCAGTTATCGGTCGCACCGGCAAAGCAAAAGGCGGGCAGAACATCTACCCGCCGCAGAAGTTTATAAGAAATCGGTAGGAATCAGTGCGCAGCAAGCAACGATCTCTTTGGCTGCTTTGGGATAGCGCATGATTTTCATCATGTTGCCTTTGAGCTTAAGCTTGCGAGTCATCATCCCCTGAATGGGGTCTAATTTACCATCAATGACCTGCCGCCAAGTAGCCGGCTTGCTGGCTAAAGTGTAAGCGGCTTTGACTTCATCGGCGCCGCTGAGCATTTTGGCGCTGCGACATTTACCATGGTACAGATCTAAGTAGAGGTAAGCAGGATCTGGATGCTGAGCATCCGCCTCGCTCAGGAAGATAAAGTCCCCCTCCCAATCTTTAGCAGACTTTTCGTACGCTTCGCTTTCATTGAGCTTTGCACATAATGCTTTGATCCACTCATCAGACGGGAACTTCAAGGCCATGATTTTCCTCCTTGTTGGGGTAATGGTTTCTCTTGCTGCTCCTCGTGACAACAACGTTACCTATTTTAGGATACCGCGCTGAGGGCAAAATGGCAAACTCCAGCAGCGGACAGCAGCAATTCCAAATTTGGGTGACCGGGAAGAGAGTGGTTCACGAGCAGATCGCCGCGAATCAGTTATCCCGCGTAGCCTAACCTGGCCAAGCCAGAACCAAAAAGCCAAACGCAAAGGTGCGAAGGAGAAACCCTCATTTGCGAAGTTAGAACTGCTGTTGACACCGGCGTAGTTGGAATGCGTCGCCCCTACTGCTGTCTGTCAATTTGGTTAGCCATTAGCAGAGAGGGTATAATTGGAACCCGGTGAGGCAAAGGGTAGTTTCCCGCGGGGATGTAGCCGGCAAATACCAGTTCCATTCCACGACTAAGAGCGCTGAAAAATCTCTGCAACATTGGTGTCCCCGGCGGTGGATCATCGCCAGGCTAGTCCGGCAACACTCGATAGAGAAATAGCCGGGCAATACGGCGATAAATAACGCAAAACATCTCTTTTACGGCCATCGCAAACCAAGGGCAAGGATAGAAAAAACAATGATGTCCGGATTCGAACAACAACTAATAGCATTTCTTTCACATCTGTTTAACAGCATCGGCTGGCCTGGCGTTGTGGTCATCATGGCTTTAGAAAGCGCCAACATTCCCGTTCCCAGCGAAGTCACCATGCCCCTGGCCGGCTGGATGCTGGTTCTGGAACATGGCGGCTCCCGTTTGGATGCCGTCCTCTGGGGCGGGTTCTACGGTGCTCTGGGATGTACCATTGGCTCTATCGCCTCTTACGTTCTGGGCGCTTGGGGCGGAAGGCCATTCTTAGAAAAATATGGGCGCTACATCATGGTCAATCCCTCAGACCTGAAACACACCGACCACTGGTTTTCCAAATGGGGAGATTGGGTAGCCTTTCTTTCCAGACTGCTGCCCATCGTGCGCACTTTCATTTCTTTCCCGGCCGGTGTATCCAAGGTCAATTTCTGGCGCTTTACCACTCTGACCTTCGCCGGGTCTTTCGTTTGGGCCGGCGCCTTGACGTTAGGAGGCTATACGTTTGGTTCCCGCTGGGAAGAGCTACGCGCCATCATGCGCCCATTCGATATTCCCATCGCCATCATTCTGGTAGGGGGTTTCCTTCTCTACTTGTGGCATCACATCCGCCGGGGACAGCGTGTAGTTCCCCCCATTGAGGAAGCTTAATCACCAACGGAGTAGCTTTGCCAGCCTTAGATGTCCGCTGTTGCTGAGCTGGAACAAAAGCCGGCCGCAAATTGCATGATCCTAACCTGGCCAAGCCAGAACCAAAAAGCCAAACGCAAAGATGCAAAGAAGCAAAGTCGCAGAGATCTTATTTCTCCTTAGCGTCTTATGTATCTTGGCACCGCCGAATCGGCGAAAACATCCTTTTACCAAGAGCTGTGTCTCTGATTCGCAGATTCGCTGATTGTTAGCGTTTTTTCTTTGCGTCTTAGTGCTCTTTGCGTCTCTGCGTTAAATTTTCGTCCAGTGTACAAGAATTTCACTGATAAGATACTAACCTGATCACTGGACAATGGCGTTTTGAGTTTCAGCCACAGATTAACATAGATTTTCGCAGAATTTTTAGGAGAAAAGCAGACCGAAAGTCTGTGCAATTTGTGATTCATTTTCTTGCGCCGTGCGTGATAATTTCACTGGTAAGATATTAAAAAGCTAACCAATGATTAGATAGATTGCCACTGATTTTTGGTTTATTCAGTCTGTGTAATCAATGCAATCTGTGGCCATGAGTGCCTTGTTGAACCACAAAATGAATTACCGCCAGACTATAGCTGGTGAGACAAGAATACGAAAATCCAATGCAAAGGCGCAGGAAGAGGCAAGGGTACAAAAACTTCGGCTTGCCCAGGTCCAAGATTTCATGCAAAGGAAATGACGATGAAAATCGGTATTGACTTCCGCCTTTATCACTATCAAAAAGCAGGTATTAGCCTCTATGCACAGCGACTGGCCCAAGGATTATCAGAAGTAGACCATGAAAATGACTACATTCTCTTCCAACACTCTAAAGATAAAGAACCATTAGTCCAGGCCGATAACTTTCGGCGGCGAACCCTTCACACGCCTCCACATCACCGGCTGGAACAGAAACTGTTGAGCCGGGAGATGCGGTTACACCACGTCGACATTCTCCACAGCCCAGATTTCATTCCTCCTTTCGGGGCTTGCTGTAGCAAAGTCATCACAGTGCACGATCTCGCTTTTATCCGTTACCCTTATCTGCTCACGAAAGAGGCAGCTCGCTATTACGCTCAGGTGGACCGAGCTGCACACCACGCCGACAGTGTCATTGCCGTCTCCCGGAGCACCAAAAATGACTTGGTGAAACTACTGGGCATACCGGAAAGTAAAATCAGCGTCATCTATGAGGCAGCCGCTCCATACTATCGCCCCATTGATCGAGAAGAAGCATATCGTTGGTTGCAAAAACGGTATCGATTACCACAAGATTTTATCCTCTTCGTTAGCACCATTGAGCCGCGCAAAAACTTGCTGACCTTGTTGCATGCTTATCACCGCTTCCGAGAGAAATATCACGGCCGGCAGGCTTTGGTTCTGGCCGGCGCCCCCGGCTGGCATTACGAAGAAATCTACCAGGAAGTTGCGAAGTTAAACATCGGCTCACATTGCCTCTTCCTGAACCGGGTCAGCAACGAAGAGTTATTGCGACTGTACAACGCCGCATTAATGTTAGTTCACCCGGCCTTTTACGAAGGGTTTGGCCTAACGCCCCTAGAAGCGATGGCTTGCGGTGCTCCGGCCATCGTCTCAAACGCCTCCAGCCTACCGGAAGTGGTCGGAGATGCTGCCTTGCTGGTTTCTCCCACCGACGAAGAGGGATGGACTGTGAACATCAACCATTTAGCCAACGACGAAGAGCTGCGACATGATCTCCGAGAGAAAGGGTTAAAGCGCGCCAAGCTCTTCTCTTGGCAGAAAGCTGCGAGGGAAACATTAGAGGTCTACCGTCGGGTTTACAATGCTAAACAGTTGTGACAGGGGCACCATGGTCCGCAAGCAACAACCATCTCGGAAACACATCCTTTTCCTAACACCTCAATTTCCTTATCCCCCTAATCAGGGAACGACCATTCGCAATTTCAACCTGATTAAGAGAGTAGCTCGCGACTACCATGTTGATCTCTGCACCTTTGCCAATGCCGAGGAAGCTGCCACTTTGGCAACAACGCCCATCGCCACTGCCTGCCGCCACGTACACACCGTCCCTCTGCCACAGCCCCGGCCCCTAAAAATCAGGCTGTGGACAACGCTGAGTTCCCCCTGGCCAGACATGGCACTGCGCCTGGCTTCCCCGGCCATGCACGACTGCTTGCACCATCTCATGACGGAAAACAGATACGACATCGTCCAAATTGAAGGCATTGAAATGGCGCATTATGCCTTTGACCTACCGCGAGGCAATGCCATTTGGGTTTTCGACGACCACAATGCTGAATACTTGCTGCAAAAACGAGCTTTTCTCACCGACATTCGCCGGCCGGAACGGTTGCCGGCTGCCATTTATTCCCTCATCCAGTGGCGAAAGCTGCGCCGGTACGAACAGCAGGTCTGCAAAAGGCACGACCGGGTCATCGCTGTCTCCGAAGCAGACAAAGCAGCGCTACAGCACATCTCCCCCAACAAGCCTATCTGCGTCATCCCCAACGGCGTGGACATCGCTTACTACGGACAATACCGCTTAGAATCAGCTCTTAAGGCACCCCATTTGCCCACGCTAAGCCTTGTTTTCACCGGCAAAATGGACTACCGCCCTAACGTGGACGGCGTGCTCTGGTTCGTCAAACGAGTATGGCCTGCCATCCGGGCTAAACACCCCCGAGCACAGTTCTACATTGTAGGCCAAAAGCCGCACCGCCGGCTAAGCGAGCTTAGCAATGTGTCGGGTGTCTTTGTCACCGGCAAAGTATTGGACGTGCGACCATACATTGCCGGGGCCACAGTTTACGTTGTACCACTGCGGATAGGCGGCGGCACACGCTTAAAAGTCATGGAAGCAATGGCCATGCGCAAGGCAATTATTGCTACGCCTCTGGGCGCCGAGGGCTTCCCCGTGGCAGAGAACCAACAACTGCGGCTGGCTTCGTCGCCGCGAGCTTTTGCCAACGCCGTCATCGACCTGATCGAGCGACCGGAAGAACGACAACGGTTGGGGGAAAACGGCTATCGCTTCGTGGTCGAACAATACGACTGGAACCAAATCGTTCGCCGCTTGCTATCCATCTACGAAGAAACTTAGGCCAAGGAAAAACACAAGTTCTCATGGTTGCCGACAATGAGAGGTATCAGTTTTCACAATATAAAGCCAACGTTCTCATTTACGCGCTGCTTTTCTTGCTTACTT
>WFQT01000321.1 GCA_015486895.1 Anaerolineae bacterium | reverse complement strand
GTCAACTACTTGTGTTACGAGAAATTCACATGGTAAGTTCCTTTCAACTTACGAGAATAGCCAGGCTTATCCTGGCGCACCGGAATTTCACTGAATGTCCTCTGTATTCAGCCTTTTCTGTGTCTTTCCGTGCTATTCTGTGGCTTTTTTCTGCCCTATTTGTAAAGATCGATTCGCTTTGAAATGAACCATGCCCAAAAATCCAATTATGCGTTAAAACCTTGACGATGGGCTCCCTCGTTGCCTGCCGATCTTTCTCCTCATCAGCAAAAGTCAGTAGAATGAGTCCGAAGAATGAAGAAGAAACGTTGGTTTGCCGCCTCCACATCAACAAGAAGCCCGAAGAAATAGATAGCCGCGGCAAGAATTAAAGCTACAAGCGGGTCACAATCTTAGTGTGCTCATCATCGGCACAGGGATATTCATGCCTTCCAAATCCCGGCAAGGATATCCTGGACGATGCGGCGAGTGGCCTCCGGCTTAGCCAGTTGGCGGGCGCGCTCACCCATCACCCGTAAAGCGGACGTATCCCCGGCGAGCCAAATTTGCACCTGACGGGCAATTTCTGCCGGTTTGTCATGATAAACACCCACGCCATGGCTCAGCACGTATGACACGTTATCCTCTTCCTGGCCAGGAACATAGCCAGTGAGAAGTAATGGCAAACCACAAACGAAGGCCTCAGCAATGGTGCCGGGGCCTGCCTTCGTGATCAAGAGATCGGCGCTATGCATCCAGAGGTGAATGTCTTCCACAAAGCCAAGGACACGGGTAGGAATGGGCCAGTGACAGGCCATGAGGTTTTTATGCAATTTAGGGTTCCGGCCGACGACAACCACTAACTGCGCCGGCGGGCGCGCCTTAGCCACCGCCTGGGCAATGGCTGCCAGCGGGCCCATTCCCTGACCTCCTCCCATCAACAGCAAAGTAGGCAGAGACGGGTCCAGCCCTAATTGGCGGAGCAAGACTGCTTTATCCGGCACGGATTGGGAAAAAGTAGTGCGAATGGGCAAGCCATACACCCGACATTGCTCCGGGCGGAAGTGAAATTGGATTGCCTTGTGATACGACTCCTGGGTGGGTAAATAAATGCGGTCCACCTTAGGATAGAGCCAGGTCGTGTGCACACTGCCTAAATCAGTAACAACGGAGACAAATGGCACATAGGAATGTCCACGCTTCTTTGTCCAGCGGCGTAATATGGGCAAAGAAAAGGCAATGGTCAAGGGATGGACGGCAATGACTACATCTGGCTGGGTTGTATCAAATAGGTGAAAAACGTGCCGTGATAGAATAGGACGGGCAATGTTGCGCAATATCCGCCAGCGTAAAGGGCCCTCGGCTAGCCACCAGAGGAATGCCCACGCCCAGGGTGCAGATTCTACTAGCCAAGAGTAAATAAGATCACTTTCGGTTAACGGCCAGAAGGTGTAGCCGCCTAAGAAGTCAACCCCGATGATCTCGCTACCCGGCTGTTGGCGCAGAATCTCTGCCTGTAGTGCGTCTGCCGTAGCCCGGTGCCCGCCGCCTGTATTTGCTAATAAGATGAGAAAACGCCTCATGAATTCACCCAACCAGGTCCATGATCATCTGAGCATAAGCATGTACAGCTTGAATAACGTCGCTCAAACGCACATACTCGTCTTGCATGTGAGCCATTTTCTCATCCCCGGGGCCGAAACCCACAGTAGGAATGCCTTTTTCACCCATGAGGAAAACGCCATCAGTAGAGAAGGACCATGTGTTCAGCCCCGGCCGGTAACCTAAAGCACGTTCCACGCTGCGCGTGACTTGCTTGAGCAGAGCATTATCCTTGGGAAGCAACCAGGCCGGATGAGAAACGCGCCCCCGTGCGTGGTAGCCAGTGTAAGTAGTCACTGTATACTCATTGACCTGCACCGTAGCATCTACCTGTTCCCGAAGCAGCATCCCCTCGATCTCCGAGAGAGCCCTGGCTTCTGTCTCCCCCAGCGTTAAGCGCCGGTCAATGAACAGCGTACAACGATGGGGAATAGCATTGCGGCCAGGGGTCTCCGTGACCAAGTCAGTCACGGCGATACTACCACGGCCCAGGATGCCATCCACGCGTAAGGTAGGAGCCAGCAATTCGACGCCGAAGATGACCCGCGCCGCAGCCGAAAGTGCATTTACCCCTTGTTGTGGTCTGGCAGCGTGAGTAGAGCGCCCTTTAGTGGTGACAAGCATCTCCAGCCGTCCCCGGTGGCCTCGATTCACCTGCAAGTTCGTAGGATTGCCCAAGATCACCATGTCCGGCTGCAAGTTAGCATCGGCTAAGGACGCTCGCAGCCCTTCCCCTTCGTATGGCTCCTCATTCACGACGCCGATGAGATAGAGATCCCCCTGGAGAGAAGCGAGGAAACCTTGTCGGGCCAAGAAATGTACAGCGTAGACCATGGCAGCCAGGCCACCTTTCATGTCGGCGCTGCCGCGGCCATATAGCCGCCCATCCACCACCACGCCCCCATGGGGGGGATAAGTCCAGCCGCTCTCATCACCAATGTCCACGGTATCCAGATGGGCATCCAGCACTAAGTGGGGACCATGACCCTGGCCAATGTGACCGATAACATTGCCGGCGCTGTCCTGCCATACCTCGCCGAAACCCACAGCGCGCATTTCCGCCATGAGTCGATCTGCTATCGGCCCTTCCTGCCCGGAAATGCTGGGCGTCTGCACCAGTTCTTTCAAAAAGCGAATAAGTTGTTCTTCTTGTTCCCCGGTTAAGTGTGACATCATGACCTCTTCAGCACCCCGAGCCCAGGATGGGAAACAGCATTAGCGTTTCTAACAGATAACTGCTCAGCCGCCATTCGTTAGAACACCGATGATGCTGATGCATGTCAATCTGTGCCCTATTCAGGATGGCTATACATACTGATCAGTACGCTCCCTCGCCACTGATTACCTTCGGAATGGTACGCAAGAGAACAAGCAAGTCCAGGCCGATAGACCAGTTCTCGGCGTAGTAAATGTCTAAAAGTACCATTTCATCAAAAGTAAGATGACTACGACCACTGACTTGCCACAAACCGGTGATGCCTGGAGTCACTTCCAGCCGCCTGTGATGCCAGTCGCTGTAAGCATTTACTTCACGCGGCAAAGCTGGCCGGGGGCCAACTAAGCTCATATCTCCCACCAGGACGTTAATCAACTGAGGTAATTCGTCCA
This sequence comes from Anaerolineae bacterium, assembly GCA_015486895.1. Classification (GTDB taxonomy): domain Bacteria; phylum Chloroflexota; class Anaerolineae; order JAADDB01; family JAADDB01; genus S014-12. The sequence goes on along the minus strand of WFQT01000321.1, from coordinate 936 downwards.
GACTGAGACGACGCAATACCCGCCCTACACGAGTAATGCGAGGGTCACTGCGGATCTTGAACAGCGGTCCATCTGCCTCATTTAGACGCTCCAGATCAGGCAGTTGTTCCTCAGCGCCTTCCACCATAGAACGGAACTTCCAGACATCAAATAGTTCACCGTTCTTGCCAACGCGCGTTTGCCGAAAAAGCGCCGGGCCGGGGCTATCCACCTTAATTGCTAAAATAATCAAAAGCCACAGAGGAGATAGCAAAATTATTGCTAATGAGCCCAACAGTAAATCCATGGCCCGTTTTATGGTCAGGTTCCAACCGATAATGCGTGTTTCTTTCATGCCCAAAAGGGGCAACCCATTTAGCTCTTCCACCATCACATCGGTCAAGCGTAATTGGAAGAAGTCAGGAACAATATACGCCCGCACTCCGGCGTGACGGCTTTGAGCAAGCACGCGCACAATCTGACGATGATACTGCCACGGCAAAGTAATTATTACCGCATCAACGTGCTGTTCCTCCAAAATACGGGGTAAATCGTCAATACTACCCAGCCCCTGAAAAGGGCCGATCTGCTGTTGTCCTCGCTGGGGGTTGTCATCCACAAAGCCAGCAATCTGATAGCCGAAGTCGGGAGCAGCTAAGATATTGCGGATGACGGTACGCCCAACTTCCCCGGCTCCCACAACCACCACGCGGTCAACACCAATTCCCTTCTGACGCAGGCCGCGCAAGTAGAGATTTAGTAACACTCGGAAGAACATCAGCAGGAGTATAATGAGAACAGTTGCGTAGAAAAAAATCAGTCGTGAATAGAAAAGAGGACGCAATAGAAAAACGATAGCGATATTGATTACAATACCGGTAGACGTTCCGTGCAAGATGATCCGGAAGTCACGAAGTAAGTGGCCGCCCCGCCGAGATTTATAGGCGCCATCTAAGT
>WFQT01000320.1 GCA_015486895.1 Anaerolineae bacterium | reverse complement strand
TTTCCCCCTAGTAAATCCGACAAAAACAAATTTTGCCTCTGGCACAGCTTTCAAAACACGCGGGGCCGCTTCGATAATTAACTCAGGGTGTCGCCATCCCTTGAAAGAGTTCAAGAACAAGACCGTTTTGCTAGGACGTTCTACATTGTACGAGGTTGGAAGTGTCGTTGCATTTGGGATGAACACGCACTTATCTGGATTTGTGAGACGTAGCTTCTTGATCTTGTCCTGCATATACAGCTCGTGGATTACTATGACACGACTCATCCGGAACACAATGCGGAAGAACACTCTCGATGGAAGCCCCCATCTCGTCTCATAGTACAGCACTTCGCCACCGAGCAATGTTGTCACAATCGGAATTCCCCGAAGGCCTGCTAATAAGAAATAGGCGAGAATGTGTGTATGCCTCCAGTAGACAACAGCCTGAACATGGTCCGGTTTGTACTTGGTCAATAAACGCCAGTATTGCTTAATGTCTGCGAACAATCCCACTGGAGCGTTAACAACATCTAGACTATAGTAGTCCTGAGCGCCTGGGTTATCTCCTCCGGGAATGCCCGGAAAAAGGTAATAGACACAGTGAATCCCCTTTTTTTTAAGTTCGCTTGCCAACCCGGCGTTACCGGGCTTCACACCACCACGAAACCCCACTATCAAGACAGTTCGCTTTGACATCCGTATTTCACCTCTCCAAAACATTGACGATCTGTTCCACTGTCCCCACGTCTCCGAAGAGAAATAGATGAATCTTAGGGGAGTGCACCCTGTTGGGACACGGGGTTCAGATCTTGTCTCTTGGTTTTTCTGGCTATCACTTTTAAACTCATACCATCGGACATAGGATCCGACGTTGCATTAACTGCCTCTGCTATCACCTCATTCATCCCTTGCACCCATAGAGGTCTTCACCCAGCCAACAAACTTCTCTATCCCTTCCTCGAACCTGATCCGCGGTCTGTACCCGAGGAGCCACTCTGCCTTCTCAATGTTTGCCCAAGTCTGTGGAACATCCCCGGGCTGAGGGGACAACATCTTTAGTTTTGCCTTCACTCCCAACACGTGCTCCAGCAATTGTACCATCTCCAATAGATTTATCGTACGTCCTGCACCGAGGTTAATGATTTCGTACAGGCTTCCCTGGTAATCCATCGCTGCACGAATTCCTTGAACTATATCGTCGATATAAGTGTAGTCCCGGCGTGAAGATCCATTTCCGTAGATGGGTACTTCTTTCCCCGCAAGCATGAGACGGGCAAATTTGTTAATGGCTAGATCTGGTCGCTGGCGCGGACCATAAACGGTGAAAAACCGCAATGCAATGAAACGGATCCCATATAGGTGACTGTAGACGTGCCCGAGGAGCTCGCAACTTACCTTGGTGCTGGCATACGGACTGATGGGCTTCAGTACATAATCATCCTCTCGCCACGGGACGTTCGGGTTCTCTCCATAGACACTCGATGAAGACGCAAACACAAATTGCTTTACTCCCCACTTACGCGCAAGTTCAAGCAGGTTTTGCGTACCGCCCACATTTACTTCGTAATAACCGCGCGGGTCTTCAATCGATGGCCGTACGCCAGCCTTCGCGGCAATGTGAACGATCACATCGTAGTCACCGGAGAGCTTCTCTTGCATGCCTTCAAGATCACGAATGTCAACCTCCACCAGGGTATACTTCGGGTGTCTAAGTTGGGAGGCAATGTTTCGTCGCTTCAAAGCAGGATCATAGAAAGGATCGAAGTTATCCACCACAGTCACTCGGTAGCCATCGGCAAGCAGTCTATCCACTAAGTGGCTCCCAATAAAACCCGCTCCTCCGGTAACAAGTGCATGCGTCATCTTCCCACTCCCAGATAGGTCAACCCAGCCTGCCGTATTTCTTCAGGGTCGAACATGTTCCGCCCATCAAGAAATACCGGGGTGCGCATCTGTGCTGCCAACCGATGAAAATCAAGTTGCCGATACTCCGGCCATTCTGTTACCAGCACAAGTGCATCGGCTCCATCGGCTAGAGCATACACGTCATCCACAAACTTCACTTCCAGTCCTCCAAGTGCGTTGCGCGCGTTTGCCATCGCGATTGGATCGTGTACACGAACGTGCGCGCCCCGATCCACCAATAAGCGTATTATATCAAGCGATGGGGCCTCTCGTAAATCATCAGTTCCTGGTTTGAATGCCAGTCCTAAGAGACCTATAACACGTCCACGCACACCTTTGAGGACGTCTTGAAGCTTCTCTACAGCCAACAGTCGTTGATGAGCATTTACCTCGCGAGCGGCAGAGACAATCGCTGTGGAACAGTTGTATTCTCTTCCCATGGCACAAAGAGCGGCGGTGTCTTTGGGGAAGCAGCTTCCTCCCCAACCAAGGCCTGCCTGCAGGAAGCGCGGGCCAATGCGGGGATCAAGACCCATTCCACGCGCAACATCTACAACATCTGCACCTACTTTGTCACACAGGGAAGCAATTTCATTAATGAAGCTGATCTTGGTAGCAAGGAAGCAATTGGCCGCATACTTTATCAATTCAGCGCTTGTTGGGCTGGTTGTGACCATTGGTGGCAACGCATACTCCTCTGGCCGCGGAAGAAAGTTTGGCGGATCAAAGGTCTGTTCAAGTATAGGTCGATATAACCGTCGTAACGCATCCACCCCGGCAGAATTCTCACTTCCTACAATTATCCGATCGGGATAGAGTGTGTCGTGCAGAGCCATTCCCTCACGGAGAAACTCAGGGTTAGAAACGACGGCAATATCTATGCTCTTCGATACTTTTCGTTCCTCCAGCACTTGCCTTACAATATGGCTCACACGGCGATGGCTCCCCACCGGAACAGTTGACTTGATAATCAGCGTATACGCATGGTTTGGAAGCATTCCGCCACAGATTTCCCTAGCTGCTTGCTCAACATATTCAGTATTTGCTTCCCCATTCTCCTTCTGTGGTGTGCCAACTGCGATAATGATTGCATCCGCATCACCGACAGCCTTGCTTGTATCCTGCGTGAAGCTAATCCGCTCACTAACGTCATTCAAAAGCT
>WFQT01000319.1 GCA_015486895.1 Anaerolineae bacterium | reverse complement strand
GCGGGGGTTTGGGGGCTGGCCCCCAAAAAAGAAAACCAAATAACTTGTCTGCCGTCATCCATCAGCTCCACTCCAATCACCGTACTGAGCCATTTTCATCCGCTGTTCTGCGCCTGTCTGCGTGCCCGCACAGGCAGGCCGTAGGCACCCATAATGACTCCCCGTGTATTCAACCGGCTGAATGGTTGGTGCAGCAGCCACTTAGGGTGAAGCAACGTACTGGCCTTCAATCAGAGATACGCCACATGACCAAGACCGGCAACAATGAGACTCTTTGCCTTCTCGTTTGAGGACGATTCGTCCAGGCCGTGATGTGCCGATCAAGCGCACGATGGCCTGGAAACCAGATTACTTGACAACAAAGGGAAGATAGAGATTCCGTTGCGATAATGAACTCTCCAGCGTACCCCATGTCGCGCCGGTGATGTTGGTGTTGGCAAGCAAGGCAACAGCGCCGTTAGGATCCAGTCTACCGTCGGATTTGACCGGCACCTTGGCCAAAGTGCCGTTGGCCATGTCATTCAACCAAAAAGAGTAGAGCAGCCATTTCCCGTCCGGACTCCAGCCGTGCAGGTCAACATTGTAAATGGTGTAGTGCGTATCGTTGAAGTAGATTGAGCTCAACAGCTTGCCATTGCCGGCATCGTAAACCAAGAGATAGGTATACCAGTTGTAGCACGCTTTGACTGCCAGCTTGCTCTCGTCCGGCGACCAAGACAGATCCCCGACGCCGCACCAGCTCGAATCTCCCATCATGTCCACCAATAGCCGCAGCCCGTGGCCATCTTTGTCGGCCAGATAGATACCCTGGTGGCTGGTGTCACCGGTGCCGCAGCCGGCCTCGTAGTTGGCAATGGCCAACCGTCCCGTGGCCGGCGCCACATCGAAGCCGTCGACGCTGGGCAGGTTGGGACAAGACCCGCCGCTGCCCTCGTAGACTTTCACCGGTGCGGCGAAGTCGGCGGTCGTCCACTGGATTGTGTAAGGCCAGAAGATGTGGTAAACGCGATTGCCGAAGGGAACAGGTCGCGAGAATTCCATGCGCACATTGTTGTTAGGCGTGAGCGCAACATTGGTGGTTTGACCAGCTTGCACCGAAATGGCCTGGGAATCGAACACATCCTCGCCCATTGAGCGGTAGGCCAGTATCCAGCGGGTGCCGGTGGGCACGTTATCGAAGCGAAAACGACCGTCCGCCCCGCTGTAGACCATGTCTTTTCCTTCCAGAAACACAGGCCGGCCGCTCCAGGGGCTGCCCAGGCTATCTAACACAGTACCGGTCACCGTGCCGCAGGGACAGGGCTGGTTCCACCGCCCTGAGTTAGGGCCGGGCGTGATCTGATCGTACCAACTGCCGTCGGCCGCAATGCGGAAAAGATTGCGGCTGGCCGGGGTGAAGAGATAAGCATTATTGGAAGCGAAATAAATCTGGCCGTCCTTGGCGGCTCGCAGGTCCCAGATGCCCCCTTTTTGGTCTTCGGGGTGGTTGTGGAAGTCGAACAGCCGGGTCTTGCCGCTGCCGTCGGGATTCAGGCTGTAGAGTGTGACGTCGGGCAGCGCGCCGCCCGCGTTGATGGCAACATAGATCTTGCCCTGGGTGTTAGACCAGGTAGACGCGACCGCCACCCCTGCCCGGACAGGTATCACGCTACTCAGTCCTTCAGCTCCGCTCGGGACAAGCAGCAAGAGCAAAACAGCAACAGCACACGCGACCAGCAGACTACCCCCAAGCAAGTCACTTTTCTTAGACAATTCAGCACCTCCCGGGTGACTTCAACACAACCATGAACAACGCATCACTTGGACGATCGCTCGATGGTGAAGGCATAGCGCCCTACCTCTACATCGTTCACGGTTAGGACGACGCTGTGCTTTCCCACGGGCCAGCCACCTTTGGGCTGGTAGGCGAAAGCAAAACCGGTATCAGGCGCATTCTCCTTCATAGTAAGACTGCGAGTGCCGGCTTTGTCCCGCTTCCCGTTGATGTACCAGTCTGCCTGCAGCCAGGTCGCCAGTCCAAAATCGCCCCGCCCGACCAGGTAAACGGTGTCGGTGGGAGCGAAAGTGGTAGCCGGCTCCACCGGGTTATAGTCCTTGTCAGCGCCCCGCGCCAGCGTCACCTGACTGATCTTGGTGGGAATAGCATCCGAGCTGGGAACAACATGGAAGGGATAATCGCCAATAGGCTGATCGTTGTAGAGGACTGCAGCGTGATAGTTGGCGCTGATGGGGAAAGGCTGCTTATGGG
>WFQT01000318.1 GCA_015486895.1 Anaerolineae bacterium | reverse complement strand
GAGATTGCTTGACCAATAAGAGGGTCACGCTGCCGTCGCTAACGCTTCTCGCAAGGGCACGACCGATTTTTTAGACGCCTCTGCGTCAGTAATTTTGGAGGAGGTAAGGTAGATGGTTGGTGGTGGCAAAGTTGTGGGCATGGTCTTGGTTGTCGCTGCGGCGCTGTTCTTACTGTTGGCGATTGTCCTTTTAGGTGCCCAGGTTCATACAGGTGAGACAACGATCACTGGCGCTATTCTCGGCATTTTCGTTGTGGCTTTGGTGTTGGTGGCACCATTAGGCGGTGCTGGGATTTACCTCCTCCGCCGAGGGGAAACGGAAAGTCAGCAGTTCGCCGAGGCGCAGAAAGAGAAGAAACTGTTGAACATGGTGCTCACGCAAGGCAAAGTGCGCTTTTCCGAAGCTGCAATTGAATTGGACGTGGACCGCGATCAAATTGAGGCCTGGGTGCGCGACTTAGTGGGAAAAAAGCTGTTCAGCGGTGCCGTGAGTTGGAAAGATGGCGTGCTTTATTCGGAGGAGGCACGTTTATTAAAGGCAAACCAGACCTGCCCGAACTGTGGTGCTAAAGTGGAACTTGCCGGGAAGGGCGTAGTGAAATGTCCTTATTGTGGCACCGAGATTTTTTTACATACTTGAGGTGTTGACCTGGCGATGTTACAGTATAGTTGACTGCCACCGAGCACGATTCAGTTGTGCGTGAGTCGTAAAAGGAGCGTGTAATGGACAAATTAGTTGAGAAGATGAAGTCAAAAATCTCCGACTCCGGCGTAGAGGCGTTTTGGAGCAAGCTGCCTGTTGTCCGGGATTACAAGGAAAAAGAACTCCGTCGGGAGGCTGACAAGCGAGTCCGCCGGCAATTGGCCGATGCACTGGAAGAGGTGAGAGGTCGACTCTCGATGTTACAGTCTAACATGCTGTCCGTGGCCGGCGGGCTTTCCTGGATGGATGATATGGAAGGCGCTGTTGGTAAACTGCAATTACTCATTACTCGGGTACGCACTGCCGCCTATGGCTATGCTCCCCTTTTCGATGCTGATAAGGTGCGCGAGTTAGAACTGGAACGCCTGATCCGCTTTGACCGTGCTCTGTGGGCAGAGGTGCCTGACCTGCAAAAGAAAGTGGGGGCCCTACAAGATGCTATCCGAGAACAAGGGAACATCCGTTCAGCTTTCGACGCCCTCATGGCGGAAATTACCCGGCTGAACGATCTCTTCCAGAAACGGAAACAGGCTATTCAAGGGGAAGATATTCCGGGGCCGGAATTGCCCGCGGAACTTAGTAAAGACTTAACACCGCCTGCGGCGGAAGCAACGGTCACGCTACCAGAAAAGGAATCAGAAGCAGCGCCACCAGAAGCAGTTCCGACGGCTAAATCTGTTGTTTCTGATCTCATTGCCGATGATCCACTGGCGGCCACAAACTCAGAAGCACCCGCAGGTGGCTCCAGCGACACGTCGGCGGATAATCCGTCCTCTACCGGCACTCCGAAGGGACAGGATTGATATCTTCCAATTCATGTCTTTCCAGTAAGTAGGGGCACACTCTTGCGGCCGCCTTGTGGAGCCAGTGCAAGGTTATACCTCTACCTCGGGTTGTTGGGCGGATACCACGATTATTTGTGCCTGAACTAAGTAGCCTGCGACAATCAGCGAGCACCAGCACATTTTGCGTTCCGTTGAAATCTGACTATGTAAGTATGTCTTGTTAGTAAAGGACTGGACTTTGGCATTTTTATTTTAGCCACAGAAAAACACAGAATTGCACAGGTTGGGGTTGAAAAGCAAGAAAAAATCTGTGTTAATCCGTGCAATCTGTGGCAAAGATAGTTAGATTGAGCCTAAAACGTTATTTTTGCCAAGCTTTAGATAAAGGAGAAAAACATGCCTCGAATTTTTGACATCATCGAAGTGCCGGACATGCGTCCCGAAGACATTGTGCGCCGGTTCCCGTCTCGTGGTTCCGGTGATTTTCGGTTAGGCTCACAAGTAATTGTGCGCGAATCGCAATCGGCGGTCTTTTACCGTGATGGTAAAGCATTAGATACCTTTGGCCCCGGCCGTCATACCATTTCCACCAACAATATCCCTATCCTCATTGGTCTGCTGGGCCCGCTTTTCCGGGGACAGACGCCGTTTAAGGCAGAAGTCTACTTTGTGAACATGCGAGAATTCTTGGAGATGAATTTCGGTACTCCACACCCCATCACCCTCCGCGATCCGGACCTGGGCATGGTGCGGCTGCGTGCCTTTGGCAATTACCGAATCCAAATAGCCGACCCGCAACTCTTTGTCAACAACATCGTTGGTACTCAGGGTTTGTACGAGACGGATGACGTCGAGAACTTCCTGCGCAGCATGTTGGTTTCTTCTTTGGCCGATTTGTTGGGCACGGCGAAGCTTTCCATTTTCGATCTGCCGGCCATGTATGAGGAACTTGGCGGCGGTCTGCGGGCAAAGCTTAACGATCGCTTCCAGGAATTAGGGCTCAATCTGAAGCAGGTCATCTTGCAGTCTATTGCGCCCACGGAGGAGACTGAGAAAGCTATCGACGATCGTGCTTCTATGGGTGCCATTGGCAATATGGACGCCTATCTGAAGTTCAAAGCAGCGCGAGCCATTGGTGATGCCGCTCAGAGTAAAGGCGGCACAGGGGAAGGAGTTGGTGCTGGCTTGGGATTAGGCGCCGGCATTGGTATGGGCGCCGGCATGGCGCAAATGCTAACGCAGGCAATGCAAAATACTCAGAAGCCGGCACAAACGACACCTGCTGCGGCACCGGCAGCGCCGAAGACGGTGGTTGAAATCCAGGCTTTGTTGGATAGTCTTGACTTGCGTTTAGCCAACGGCGAGATATCGGAGACGGTTTATGAGAAACTCACTGCCAAATGGCAAGAGAGGCTTAAAGAATTAGGCGGATGATAATTTTGTGAGCAAGTCTGTGTTTTTCTGTGGCTAAAATAAGAACGCCAGAGTCCTGTAGGTTAATAGGCTTTGCCTGACTCTCAAGGAGGTCAATGGGTCATGGACACAAGACAAGTCGTTGTGTACGCCAACAAGCGGCGGCAAAAGAGCTTGCATCAGTCAGTCGAAAAAGTTGTCGCCAGCTACGATCAGTTCTTCTTGGCACAGGCCACGCCGGCCCAGATGGCTGCCTTGCAGGATAAAGGGATTGAGTTTGAAGAGGCAGAGTCGCAATTTCAGGCCAAAGAGGCTTTATCGCCTACCTCAGCGCCGACGGAGGGTCGCCATCACTACAGGGTGACCTTCGCTGGGCCTGTGAAGAAGATCTGGCTGCAGAGATTTGAGGAAATGGGCGCAGTGGTGCGAGATGCCATGCCGCCACACAGTTACATCATGGAGTTGGACGCTACGCAGGTGGATACCATTGCTGGCTGGCCTTTTGTGCAGGCGGTGGAGCATTATGAGCCAAAACTGCGCATTGCCCCGGATGTTTTGCGCCAGGTCTTGGATAAGGACCAGATCGAGAATCCATCTTTGGGGGCGATGCCGGCAGGAGAGCCGCCTTCCTGGCCTAAAGAAGCCTCCGCATTTGGATCTCCCTCGTCGGAGGAGAAAGAAACAAGGGAACCAACGTCTTCTACCTCGTCTCTTCCCATACCACCCCATGCGGAAGCGAACTTGCCGCCGCCGGAACGGCGCCGTATGCATGAAGCGGCATCACTCCCGTCTGGAGTCATGGTGCTTTTTTACACACCTGAACAGCTTCAAGCTGCTTTGCCTGCTATTAAGCAAACAGGTTGCCGCTATCCTACTCCCCCCCCGAACAGTACAGCGCTACCGGTTCAATTCCCTAAAAAGCCCGAAGATGCTCGGGCAGCCTTAGATACTATCTCCAAGTTGCATGGCATCAAGGAAATCTCGTCCATTGTCTTGCGCCAAGCATTTAACGATGTCGCCTCTTTTTTAATAGGCGCCCCAACGGTCATGGCAACGTTGGGGCTAACCGGTGAAGGGGAAATTATCGGCGTTGCCGATACCGGCCTGGACAGTGGCCAGTTGGATAACTTGCATCCAGATTTCAACCGGCGGGTGCTCCGGCTTAGTAGTTGGCCTATTTCTTCCTTGTATGCTTTCTATGTGGATAACCCCAATGGGGATGACGGGCCGGCGGATGCCTACAACGGTCATGGTACCCATGTAGCGGCTTCGGCAGTCGGTGATGGCAGCGCTGCCCGTGCCAAAGGAATTGCCTCGGTGCCCGCTGGGATAGCCCCGGCGGCGAAGCTCGTTTTCCAGGCGGTGCAGCAGAAAGCGGAATGGACTGACCAATATAAAAGTAGTTACCACCAGCAAAAAAACCGAGACCCGGAGCCGGTCGGACTTTTAGGGTTGCCGCCAGACATTAGTGTGCTGTTGCAGGAGGCATACCAGAATGGTGTCCGCATTCACAATAACAGTTGGGGAGGCGGCACTTTTGGCGTCTATGACAACTACAGCGAGGGGATTGACCGCTTTGTCTGGGAGCACCCTGATTTTTTAGTTCTCTGTGCTGCCGGGAACTACGGTCGGGATTATAACGGGGATGGACATATT
>WFQT01000317.1 GCA_015486895.1 Anaerolineae bacterium | reverse complement strand
GTATGTAAGTGGGCAGAGCTTCTATCGTTGGCATCGTAAATCCTCCCTAACGTTGGTTCTCCAGAGACAAGCCTCTTCCTGCTGTCCGGAAAACAGCCAGGCCCGGCATTTAGCCACCCGGCCGCTGCCACTGCCACAAAGTGGGCCCCCTCGGATTCGAACCGAGGACCGACCGGTTTATGAGGATATCAGTATGCATTGCTAAAATGAGAAATTTCGTACGCAAATTGACGGTTGCAGAGATTACGTTTATAATAATTTGGAGGTTTCACACGACCTGGGCTATTGGATATTGTGCTGGTTTGGAGTCAAGATGCTGTTTGAATGGGATCCAAAGAAGGAAAAGACAAACATAGGCAAGCATGGAGTGTCTTTTGACGAAGCAGCTACAGTGTTTCTTGACGTTCTATCCCTAACCGGTGACGATCCAGATCATTCGTTGGGTGAAGAGCGGTTTATCACGTTTGGCATTTCCAGTTCTGGACGTTTGCTCGTGGTTGCCCATACCGAACGAGGTGAGAAGATTCGGATCATCAGCGCCAGGCCGGCTACCAGGTTAGAAAGGAGGCTCTATGAAGAAGGTTAACGAGGTTTCTGACGAACTTCGCCCAGAGTATCGTCGCGAAGACTTTGGGACGATGGTACGCGGGAAGTATGCGGCACAAGTGAGGGAGTCCTCAAACATCATAATACTCGATCCTGATGTTGCCGAGGCATTCCCAAATGCCCAGGCTGTCAATCAAGCTTTGCGTGGTTTGCTACGACGCACCAAAACCAACACACGCGCTACTTCACGATGAAGTCGAGTACGAGCGTAGAAGACCGTCTTGGGCGAATCGGCTTTGAATTTGATTCCGACAGTAGGAGAATGGGCACAGCGCATTTCACTCGCGCTGTGCCCATTCTCGCTAAGATGGTGATGTTAGCAATACATTCGCATTGGGTCATCAACCCCCGACCTGTTTGTGTCGCTTAAAGCGTGGCCTGGTTTGTTATTACCGTCACTGTTCAGCAAGAAAAGTATTGGTGATGCGTGTTGATGAGAATCCTGGATATCCGCGTTCACAAGATGGACATAATACTCTACCATTTTGAGTGTACTGTGCCCCAGAAGCTCCTTCAACGCAAACATGCTGCCTCCATTACGCAAATATTCTGTAGCGAAAAAGTGCCGTAGTGTATGCGGGTGTATTTTCGTACCAGCCTTCTTGCTGAGATGGGCAATGAGGTGGTACATGTGTCCTACGGTTATGAACCCTCCCGATCTGGTGGCAATAGCTGGCTCGTCAGGACGCACACCCCGCATATCCCAATACTCACGGATGGCACCCAGGGTGAGCTGTGACGCGAATACCACACGCCCTTTGCCTCCCTTGCCTTGGCGAATCTGTATGCGTCCCGTTTTCATGTCGATGTCTTTTACGCGGAGTGCGGCAGCTTCTCCTGAGCGTATGCCTGTATCGACGAATAGCATGATAATCGCTTTGTCTCTCTTGGCAGTGGGACGTGACATCCGAAAAGACTTGCGGGCACCCTGAGTGGGTGCTGTGTATTCGCAAGCATCCATCAGTCGACGTACCCCGTCTTTGGTCGGACTTGCAATGGCTGCACGAAGCTGCCCAACATGCCGAGCAGGTTGAAGCCGTGCTGGAATTGTCAAATCGCGGCCAAACTGGGCCACGAGTTCGCGGCCGAAGTGGAGATTGGGTATAGGTGATCATAGACAATAAGTGCTGGCCCTCCCACTCCCAACCTTGGGGAAAACTGGCATTATCTTCCCCCAGAATTGAGGGCCGAGAGCGCCTTTGTGTCTACGTTGTGTAGAAAGCGACAAATGAGATCAGCCGTCCGGCTACGAGGTGGAAAGAAAATGGCCGGTACGCTATCTGGGGGCAGGCGGTAGATGTCGCGGGGAATGTGACGGCAGCTGACAATGACGGCGCCTATTTCCGAGTACCGACGGCGGTTGGTTCCATCGGTCGGCACTGTGGCGCCGTGGGACCTTTGTCCCCTGATTACTGCGCGTGTGTTTGGAGCATGGTGCACGACGACAAGGCACCGGTTGCCGGAGCGATTGGGGTGCCGTAGAACCGATGCCGTATTATGATCTCAGCGGGCAAGATGTGGGCTTGCAGGTGGGAAATGCCTACACGCTAACGGTGCGTTACTGGAGCGAAACGGTGACCCGCCGCGTTGTGGCCCGGCCTGATGTTAGCGGCGAGCAGTTGGTCATAGACGTTCAACTTCTCTCAGAAGTTGAACGTCTCGTTTTTTTGCGAAGCGGGATCAACCGCCTGTGCTCGCCTCGATCTTTTCGGTAACGGTGAACCACACGCGGACGTAAGGGAGAATGCCGCCCCAGCGCCCTTTACTATCCAGCAGGACCGGTTCTGCGAAGTAGTCGCCGGGCAGGGCGAAGCTGCGCGTTTGTACGTAGAGGTATTCCTCGCCGGGCTGCAACGTAATGTACTCCACGCCCGGAAAATCTTCCTGCGGGGCCTGCCAGCCAAGCGCCCGAGCCTGCGGGCCCCGCACGGCGGTTTCCATTTTAAGCAGATGTATGACCTTACTCGATTGGTTTTGCAAATG
>WFQT01000316.1 GCA_015486895.1 Anaerolineae bacterium | reverse complement strand
CTGTTGGTAATTTGATGCATGGCCTGGCCATTGCTGAAGACATGAACTATTACGGTGGCCTGCTGCCGTTGTTGAACCCGTTTGCCATTTTGGGCGGCTTGGTCTTTGTGTTTCTCTTCTTGTTGCACGGGGCCACGTTCCTCAGCCTGAAAACAGATGGTGTCATCCGTGAGCGAGCTGAAGCTACGGCCAAGAAAATGTGGTGGCCGGCGGCTGTTTTGACGGTACTCCTGGTTGTCTGGACTTTCTTGGGTGGTGCTGACACGTTCAAGGAACCGCACGGGCAGATCGTTGCCATTTTGGGGGCACTGGTTGCCGCTGTCGCGTTGCTGTTAGATGGTTGGTTCATTAACAAGGGTCAATTCGGTTGGGGCTTCGTCATGGGCGCACTCACCATTGCGTTCGCCGTCGTGATGGTCTTTGCCGGCATGTTCCCGCGGGTTATGATCTCTACTATCGACCCTAAGTTTAGCTTGACCATCTATAACGCGTCTTCCAGTGCCTATACGTTGAAAACCATGACTATTGTGGCTGTCATTTTGGTGCCTTTCGTCCTGGCTTATCAGGCTTGGAGCTACTGGACGTTCCGACAGCGCTTGACCACGAAATCGGAGTTGGATTACTAAGTCACCGGACTCTGGCGTTTTTTATTTTAGCCACAGGAAAACACAGAATTGCACAGTCTCGGAGCGAAAAGCAAGGGGAAAACCGTTAGTTGGGAGAGGGAAGAGGGGGGAGCCGCCGTAGGCGGCTGGGGGTAATAGGTGAGTGCGTATGGCAACCATTACGAAACTTACCTGCGCAGGTTAGAATTCAACCTTTGTCGCTTCAATTTCAAGTCGGCTTTCGCCGACTTCGCAAGAGTTGGCACAGCTTCAACTGCTGGCCGGAGACAGTGCTATGAATGTCGACAAAAGACTCCTGCACGAAGCTAAGGCTGTGCGCACGGGTTTTATGGTCACGATCACCTTGGGTTTCCTTGGTGGTGTTGCCACCGTCTTGCAAGCGCGTTACGTCAGCGATATCATCAATGATGCCTTTTTGGAACACGCCACACTGGCCTGGCTGCAACCGTTATTCATCAGCCTGCTACTGGTCATAGGCAGCCGGGCGCTCTTCATCTGGGGAAGTGCTATCGCGGCTAACAGAGTCGCCGGCGCAGTCAAACAAAGTCTGCGCGAAAGGCTCCTTACCCATATTGTGGCCTTGGGCCCTACCTACGCGTCGAGGGAACGAACTGGCGAATTGAGCAACACAATTGTCGAAGGGATAGAGGCGTTAGACGCCTATTTCAACCAGTATTTACCCCAGCTTGCTTGGGCTGCTTTGGTACCGTTGACCGTGCTCTTTTTCGTGCTGCCTCGAGATCCGTTGTCCGGCGTTGTCCTTTTTCTCACTGCCCCAATCATTCCGGTTTTCATGGTGCTTATCGGTAAGCTTGCCGATAATTTAACCAAAAAACAGTGGCATTCGCTGAGTCGCATGAGCGCCCATTTTTTGGATGTGCTGCAAGGTTTGACTACCCTGAAAATATTGGGACGCAGCCGGGAACAAATCGCGACCATAGCGGCGATCAGCGAGCGTTTCCGGCAAACGACGCTGGGTGTGCTGCGCGTGGCGTTTCTTTCGGCGTTAGTGTTGGAGTTGGTAGCCACCATTAGCACGGCTGTGATTGCCGTCGAAGTCGGCCTGCGGTTGCTTTATGGCCACATGGTTTTCCGGGAGGCTTTTTTCGTGCTGCTTTTGGCGCCGGAATTCTACTTGCCGCTGCGCATGTTAGGTACTCGGTTTCACGCTGGCATGTCCGGCGTTGCGGCGGCCAAGCGCATCTTTGCCGTGTTGGAGACGCCATTGCCAGCTACAACCGCTGTACCCATAGGAACATTGCCACCCTCGCGTCTGGATATTCGTTTCCACGACGTGTATTTCGCGTATGAAGAAGGGGAGCGCCCGGCACTGCGAGGTGTCTCATTGCACATTCCGGCCAGGAAAAAAGTCGCCTTAGTCGGGCCGACCGGTGCTGGCAAGAGCAGCATAGCCCATTTGCTTTTACGTTTCATCGAGCCGGATCAAGGTGAAATCAGCGTGAACGGCGTGCCGTTGGCGTCTTTACCGGCCGATGTTTGGCGGCAGCAGGTAGCTTGGGTGCCCCAACGCCCTTATCTTTTCCACGATAGCGTGGCTGCCAACATCAGGATAGGCCGGCCGACTGCCAGCAGGGAAGCCGTTCTGCGTGCCGCACAGTTGGCTCATGTCCACGAATTCGTGGCGTCACTGCCGGCAGGCTACGACACGATCATTGGCGAACAAGGCAGCCGTTTTAGCGGCGGCCAGGACCAGCGTATCGCCCTGGCCCGGGCATTTCTTAAAAATGCACCGTTGCTCATCTTGGATGAAGCAACTTCCAATTTGGACCCGGAAAATGAGGCTTTGCTCCAAGAAGCGACGTTGTCGCTCATGGCAGGGCGTAGCGTGCTGATCATCGCTCACCGGCTCAGTACCGTTTATCAGGCCGATAAGATCATTGTGATAGCCGGCGGCCGAGTCGTGGAAACAGGGCGGCACGCGGAGCTAAGCCGACAAGGTGGGCTTTATCAACGACTGGTCACGGCTTACGGGGGGAGCAATTGATGCGCTCTTTGCGGCGATTGTTCAAATTGATATTGCCGTTCAAATGGTGGATGGCTTTGGCCGTTTTACTCGGCACTTTCACCATCGGCAGCAGCATCGGACTCATGGCCACGGCTGCGTTCATCATTGCCGAAGCAGCTTTGCATCCGTCTATTGCTGATTTGGAGGTGGCTATCGT
>WFQT01000315.1 GCA_015486895.1 Anaerolineae bacterium | reverse complement strand
GCGCCACCGGATGGATGCCGCCCCCAGTAACGCAATAGATTAAATCTTTGCCTGGTTGTGGTTTGATAATCAAGGGACCACCCCAACCCCGTTGACCTGCCTTTATTCTGATTGCATGATATTGCTCTTCTGTAGACATAGCCATTTCTCCGATCTAATAATACGCCATCTTAGCGAGCGAAATGAAAAAGGGTACCGAATTCAGGTGTACGGAGGCGATCTGACTAGAAGTAGACAGGGGACTGACACTCCTTTGGATCGCCTCCGTTTCCTGAATTTGCTAATCTAGCTTAATAGCCTGGATACAAGCCAAAGCTAGCAAGATAAGCGAGAATAACAGCAATAGGACCGGTGATGACCCGCGAATATAGAACAGCTGGTACACCGATTTCCACTGTTTGTTGTTCCGCTTCACCCAAAGCTAATCCCACTGGAATGAAATCACAGCCGACTTGCGCATCAATGGCGAACAGAGCAGGAAGCGCATAACGTGCTGAAATCTCACCGCTTGCGATCAAAGTGGTGCCCAATATCGTACCTACTACTTGGGCTACCACAGCACCGGGCCCCAACAGAGGTGACAAAATTGGCAGTGCTGCAATGAAAGAGATGATGATCAGCCCAATAAGGCTACCCGCCAGTGGTGCCACTGCGG
This sequence comes from Anaerolineae bacterium, assembly GCA_015486895.1. Classification (GTDB taxonomy): domain Bacteria; phylum Chloroflexota; class Anaerolineae; order JAADDB01; family JAADDB01; genus S014-12. Next base: position 1,567 of record WFQT01000315.1, on the reverse strand, counting down.
TAGCGATTATTTTCCCAATTCCTGTTTTTACAATAATGCCAATTATGAGCGCGATGAAGGCCATAAATGGCAATATGTTTACGATAACTTGATCGACTGAGTCACGGCCGGCCTGGTACAACACACCAACAATGCCTCCGACGGCGCGTCCAAATTGCATTAGCCAAGTGTTTATTGTGTGCATCATATTGCTCCTTCTTAAGCTGTAACAGCCGTATCTTCATTTTCACGAGGCCACATCCACATTGTGATTCGTTCGGTCACGATACCACGGATGAAGATCACAACCAAGCCAATTAACAGGTATCTTACTGCCAGTGGAACGATGGGAAGCCCTAGTTTTTGAATACCAGTGGCGATTCCTAACCACACAAAAAGTTCACCTGGGTTAATATGGGGGAAGATACCAAGAGGGGGATGTACGTAAGATACAGCCGCATCATAAAAAGCCGGTTTGTACTTTTCCGGCAGGAATTGGCCCATCGTGTAAGCCATCGGATTGGTCAGAAAGAAAACAGACAGAAAGGGGAAAACTACGTAACGAATCGGATAATAGACGAGCCCATCACGAGCCGACCATTTACCGACACCGTTGATACGTTCCGGGCCAATCCAGGCGATGAGTGAATTGACAGCTGTCAATAGAATGAGCAGTAACGGAACGATACCGGTGACTAAGCTGACAAAAGTATTAGCTCCTGCCTGAAACAGACCGATGAACCCCGTTGCAAGTGTTACAAGAAAATCCATCTCATTTTTCTCCTTTTCTCCTAAAATTGACGACGTGAATGAAACGACCGACTTCATGAAGCACAATAAAGCAAGAACTACAATTTGTGTTGTTGCAATCTCATAAGCACCTCCTTGTTGATTACAGTAGTGAGCCGTTTGGAGCAGGCTGTAACTGGGTGTCGTCTTGTGGACTTTCTCGAGCCGCCTGTAAGTCTCGGGCTGCGTTCCCAAAAGCAACCTGGAGCTTTTTGGACACTGGCAAAGCTTCCGCATTATCCAGTATGTCCTGCAATGACATGCCCACTATTCCCTGGACAGGACGCAATTGTGACCAAACTGTCCAACCTGAAAACTGTTCGGCATAAACTACATTGTTATCCTCGTCAATGGTCAAAAAGGCATAAGCACGCCCTTTAAATTGATTGCCACTCACTCCAATGGCAGTCAGACCACCTTTTCTCAATATCTTGAGACGTTTATTAAGCCTTTTCATTTGCCAGTACACCAAGCCAAATTGCGCGAGCCACATGATGACTAAGAGGACTATGATGGTGCCTGCATTAGCAGCGACTTCATCAAACATAGTGCTCCCTCTATCCTTCAAAGTCCTGATCTATCAATGTTCGCAGGGCGACTAACGCTTCTTCCGCCTCTGGACCATCAGCTTCAATTCTGATTTCATGTCCCTGTGATACAGCCAGCAACATCAGGTTTAAAGCGCTAGTTCCCTCGGCTGGACCCCTGTTCCGGGTCAGATTAGTTACGCGAATGCTCGCATCGAACTTCCTGGCCGTTTTGACGAATTGTGCTAGTGGTCGGGCGTGTAAACCAGCTT
>WFQT01000314.1 GCA_015486895.1 Anaerolineae bacterium | reverse complement strand
ATTCTGCACATCTCGCAAGGAGCGCAAACTCGCCTCCCGGCGACGCAGGAAAAGCAAAGCCGCCTGGCAAGCAGCCACCCGCCGGTTGTAATCACCCGTCGTGTTATCATGCCGCACGCCGGAATCCAGCACCGCTAAACGGAAACCAGTTGGCCAGGGTACCGGCATCACTTGGCGAAAAGCGCCATCTTCCCCCGGCAAACAATCCATGAAGAGCACATGGTTTTTTTCCGCCAAAAGTGCGGTGAATTGGTCCATCATGCCGCCCTGAGCACCACTAAAGCGCTCCGCTTCACCTGCCAGAAGAGCCAGCGGCTGCCGGGTGATTTCCAGCCTGTTGAGATGCACGAGTACCAATAACACGCCCACCGTCAATGCCGAAGAAGAACCGAGGCCGGCACCGCGAGGCAAACTCAGCGGTGGCCGGCCGTCCACTAAGAGATCACAACCATTAACAGACTCGACCTCCTGAGCCAGCCGCTGGGCCGCCCCCCGGACATAATTGCTCCAAGATCCCCGAGGAGCTGCTTTCACCAGGGACGCGATCGCGAACTGATGGGGAGGAAACACTTCCTCGGCGTTGGCTAAGTGAAGCCAAGCATCCTGGCGGGATCGGGCCAATAAGAGGATATCCCGCTCCACTGCTAATGGCAAGACAAAACCATGATTATAGTCAGTGTGCTCACCGATTAAGTTTACCCGACCTGGCGAACGGAAAATTGCCACCGGGCCGGGGCCAAAATGACGGACAAAAGCCTCCACCGCTTGCCGATAACGAGTCAACTGCGGCTCTACATTGCTGTACACGGCCGCTAAGCGGCTCGACAGGTCATTAGCCACCATATGTATCTCTCAATCTTCAAAGGGAACGCTGCCAGCGGCAGGAAAGTAGCGACTCACCGCCGGGCGAAGTGAAACTGCTACAGAGGGCGAGGGAGTGAATTACCGCCCTCCGATTCTGGGACCGATTTGCTCTCTACTAGCAACAAAAATAGAGCTAACAACACTACCCCGGTAGAAATAGCGGCATCGGCCACGTTGAAAGCCGGCCAGTAGTGCAGGCGAGATGACCAAGGAATACCAATCAAGAGAAAATCGGTTACAACTCCGTGTAAGTAACGATCCGTCAAGTTACCAAAAGCACCACCTATTTGCATGCCCACAAAAATCTGAGTCCAGGTGCGATCTAAGGGCAAATAATGGAAATAGAGATAAATGGCTGCTAACAGGACAACAGCAATCAACAACCATAACAATGTCTGATTGGGAAGCAAGCCGAAAGCCACGCCGGAGTTCTGCCAATGTGTCAGGCTCACGTAAGGAGTCAGGCCCGGAATGAGAGCGCGCTGACCGTTCAGGGGAATATTGCCCTCCACCCATAGTTTGCTGGCACGATCTAATAAGTAAACCAGTAATGCCACACTCCCTACTACGCCGAGCCCGCGATATTCTTCCCGCACTAGTTTACCTCCAATTTTCAGAAATCAGAACAAGCCAAGAAGGCCTATAGCGTCAGTGCCCCTGATCCAGCCTCATCTGACAATCTAAGCAATGGCGCGCCCACGGAATCGCTTTCAGCCGGGCGAAGTCAATGGGCTTACCGCAACGCTCACAGATGCCATACGTTCCGTTATCCATCTTGGCCAAAGCATCATCGACATCCCGCAACGTCTTCTGTGATTGGCGGTACAATGTCAATTCCCGTGTTTGGTCAAAAGCCCGGCTAGCATCATCGGCCATGTGGTTACCCAGGCCCACATTAGGCTGTGCTTCTACCTGATGATGGGCGAGAATAGTCAACAGGCGCTCCCGCTCCTCCACCAACTTCCTACGCAATCGAGCATCATCTTTGGTCATGGTCATCCCTCACTCGTCCCTTACCCCATCGACTCAACACAATGTAACATCATATTTTAGCCAATTTTCCGCTACCAGCAAAAAGGGCTCTACCTCAAGTACGATTCCGGAGACCGACAACAATCTTGACCTATAAAAAACCCATCCGGCACCCGAAGCAGCAGGCGACAAAGTAGCAGCCTTCACTAACCTTCACAGAGGTGCGACGCACCTATTCGTTCGCGAGAGCAAAAGTAATCGTTGCACCATTGGCGATGGGAATCAATGGAAAACTATAGTACCAAGATAGGAGTCGGCATTAGTCTGTGGCCTGCCTGTGCGGGCACGCAGACAGGCACACCACAGCGGATGAAAATCTCTGTGTAAGGTTAGGGATAGCCTGTTCAAGGGGCAATGATACGGTAATAGGAATGGAGGCTATAGAGGCGAATAATGATTCGCCCTTTAGTATGAATCGGGTTTAACAACAGGAATCTTCGTATTGCCAGAGTAATATATTTGAGATCAGCGTTTACCAGCGTGCACCAGCGCTGATCAGCGTCCTATTTTCATAGGAACCATCTCATGGCCGTTAATTTAGCCCTCTCCTTTCCTGTCTCACTACGTTCGACGTTCCCGCCCTCTCCCAAAATTGGGAGAGGGAATCTAATGCTGCCGTTATTTGTTTTTCTACCACCTCTTCCCTCGCTCAACTACGGGCAAGAGAAGAGGTGGTAGACGCCGTAGGCGGCTGGTGGCAATAGATGAGAGCGTATTGCTACTAAGACAGCAATTATCTCAGGACTTGAATCAGGGCGCCGAACGTGCTATCCGCATTTGCTGCGAAGCAACAGCTTCCGGAAGAATAAACCGCTGCACTTCTTCCACGGAAACCGCTCCTAAGCGAAAGACCTCAGGCGGCGAGGCCTCCATATCGATGAGAGTCGTCGAGTTTTGATACGCCATCGGCTCTTCCGCCTGCACGCCGACATCAACATAACGGTTTAGTGCTTTCCAACTACCGTTGAATGTGTAATGTCCTGGCCGGCCGCGCAGATTCGCCGAGGTTCCGGCAATGGGAATGCGCCCGGCAGTCTCCCATAGACGACGCAACGGTGGATAAGCATCATACCATAGATTAAGCACTTTGCCATCTATAACTACCGTGGAGGGCACAGAGGGCAGAGCAGGGAAAAGGAGCCCCACCGGCCACTGGTAAATATGCCGCAACTCGTTTACTAACCAGCGCCCAACGTCGGCATACTGAGGCAAGACCTCGGGGGGGACCACCAAAGAGACACCTTGTTGCAGCGGCCGGTTTTTCACGCGACGCAGTCGCTCTACCGCCTGCTGAGAATCAGCACGGGCGAAAAGTGCATAAATACAACCAGTTGGGTAAAGAATTAGCCCTCCCGCGGCGAGAGCGGCAGCAGCTTGTGTAATTGCATCCGAATCAGTAATGTCAATAGCCATAGGGGGTTGCCTGATTCCTAACTGGACTGGCATGAGTTACTCCTTCTATTTTAGCAACATAACGATTGTTCGTCAAATATGGTAACAAACCACCTGATGACACTATTTTATGCAGTAATGGTGGAAAAGGTTCAGCTCGAAAGCGTAAACAGCGCGTCACGTTTTCAACCAGGCCGGAAGTCAAGTCCAACCGCAACAAATCCCCTTTCTCCGCCGTGAGAGCCGTTTGCGGAGACACCAAGATTGGCAAGCCGATGTTAATGGCGTTGCGGTAGAAAATAGGAGCGAAGCTAGCAGCAACAATACAACTAATACCACTCCCCTGGATGGCCAATGGCGCTACCTCCCGTGAGCTGCCACTGCCGAAATTCCAGTTGGCCACAATGATGTCTCCTGGCTGGACCTCTTTAGCAAAATGAGGATCCAGGTCCTCCAGACAATGAACGGCTAAATCAGCAGGGTCTGTCAAAGAGACATAACGGCCCGGCAAAATCACGTCTGTGTCAACATTATCACCATACTTCCAAACCTGCCCTTCGATCATGAAACTGCCTCCATTGAACGCTGCCAGACAGCGCTTACAGTCGGTTCCAGCAATGCTTCCTCAACGCCGGGCAAAGCGTCCACACCCACAATGCGCCCGGCCACCGCCGATGCCGCTGCCACCACTGGGTTAGCAAGATACACACGGCTGTCGACATGCCCAACCCGACCGACAAAATTGCGGTTGGTCGTCGAAAGCGCGACCTCTCCGGCACCGAGCACGCCTAAATGGCCACCAAGGCAAGCGCCACAACTGGGCGGTGAGATCATAGCCCCAGCATCCAAAAAGATGTCCAAGAGCCCTTCCGCCAACGCTTGACGATAGACTCGCTGCGATCCAGGGGTGATCAACAATCGGGTATGAGGGTGCACTTTATGCCCCACAAGAATTCCCGCTGCTCGGCGCAAGTCCTGCAAGCGGCCATTGGTGCAATAACCAATCATCACCTGATCCAGGGCCACATCACCGACCTGACTGATAGGAACACTATTGGCCGGGGAGAAAGGCACCGCGACCTGAGGCTCCAAACCGGAAATATCAATTTCGATCACTTTGTGCGCTGCCCCCGACGATGCAAACGACACGTCTGGAAGAAGACCCGCCGAGCGATGTTCCGTCAGATAGTTCCACGTCACATCATCCGGAGGAATAATGCCAGTCATGGCACCTCCTTCCACAGCCATGTTGCACAAAGTAAAGCGATCCGCTGACGACAACTGGTGCAGCAAATCGCCATGAAACTCCATAACCTGACCATGAGCTCCATCGGCCCCAATCTGTCCTAAGGTGTACAGGATCAAATCCTTGCCTTCAACCCAAGGACCGGGGAAGCCCCGAAACACGATCTTCACCGTCTCCGGTACCGATAGCCAGAGTTGCCCGCTTAGCATCAATGCCGCCAAGTCCGTGCTGCCAACGCCCACAGCAAAAGCGCCTAAAGCGCCATAAGTGCAAGTGTGGGAATCACCACCCATGATCAGGGCGCCCGGCCAGATCAACCCTTCCTCCGGCAAAAGAACATGCTCAATACCACCACGGCCCAACTCGTAGTACTTGCGAATACCGTGCTCGTAGGCAAAGTCGCGAAAACGACGAGCAATATCCGCGGCCCGAATATCTCGTGCCGGCACAAAGTGATCGGGCACAAAGACCCATTGCTCCGGATCAAAAAGCCGCCCGTTACCATGATGCTGGAAGACCTCAATGGCCAGGATGCCAGATAGCTCGTTGGCCAAGACCAGATCAGGATGCACCATGACTACGTCGCCGGGGCGGACTTCCGAGAGGCCAGCATGGGCAGCAATAATCTTTTCTGCTAAACTCATCACCATTACGCACCTCCGGCAGCAGCTAAAGGTTGCTCTTTGGTACGAGCTTCCAGGAACGCCTCAATTTCAGAGTCTTGCAGCACCCGTCTCAACGCCTTCGCCCAATTCAACAGTTGATCCACTTGCCCATCATTAAGCTGAATACCCCGCTGGCGTAGCCAGTAAATCACATTGGAACGTCCGCTCATGGGCCCAATCTGGATTTCCTGTTCCCGTCCCAACCATGCCGCCGGCACACCCGAGTAAACCCGGTCGGCCAACCCATTGTCTCCTTTTTCCAATGCCTTAACGATAGCCGCTGCGTGCACCCCAGTGCTGGTGCGAAAAGCATCTCGTCCTAATGCCGGGTAGTTAGGCGGAATGGCCACCCTGGTAGCCTCACTCACTAAATGACACAGTTCAGGCAGCGTCTTCAGATCAGAGTCTAACCAACCAAGCAGCTTTAGATTCAGCAAAAGCAGCCCGATAGGCGTGTTGCCCAACCGCTCACCAATACCCAGCACTGTACCATCAATGACATTGGCCCCTCCCTCGATCGCGGCTAGAGCGTTGGCCAACGCCAATCCCCGGTCGTTGTGACCATGCCAAGTGATGCCAATATCCGGGCCGACGACGCTGCGGATATGGCGAATCACTGCTCTCGCGCCGTCGGGCGTCGCGTGTCCAACCGTATCGCACACATACACATGGGAAGCACCACTTTCCACCGCTGTCCGATAAATCGCTCCTAGCGTTTCTGGAGCTGAGCGAGTCGTATCTTCGGTGACAAAGAGTGGCAGTAGACCCTCAGCAACGGCGAAACTAAGGCTATCCTCTACCTGATGGAGAATCCAGTCCAGCGTCCATGACTCTACATACTGGCGTACAAAGCTGGTACCAACGAAAATAGCGGCGCCCATCTGAATGCCGTTCTTCTGGGCAATATCAGCGATAGGCTCGATGTCACTACGGAGGGTACGAGCAGCAGCGTAAGGGAAAATTGGCAACTTTTCCTCCACGATGACCCCTACCAGCGCTGCAACATGGTCACGTTGGCGTTGACTGGCACCTGGCAAGCCCAGATCAGCTCCCTGAACACCGATCTTAGTTAACAATCGCAGGATAGAGAGCTTCTCAGAAAGAGAAGGTTCTACAACAGAAGGGGATTGCAATCCATCACGCAATGTCTCGTCCCAAATGACAACACGCGGCAACTTGCCGATACCAGGTCCATCCTTGTTCCAATCGTAGATGTACGAGGTTTCCATAGCACTCCTCTCTAAAATGGGAATATAGGGATTCATTAAAATTAGTCTCACAGCAGGGAGGATTTCTTACAGGAAGTAGCAAATTTCTTGAGGAAATAAGGGGGAAAAAGCTAAAGGGTCAAAAGAGTTTGAGGCAAAACAGCGATTGAAATCGCGACAACAATTGCGAAACCTGCCTGCGCAGGTTGGAATCCAGTCACCGGAGGGCGACTTTGCAGGCATTGCTACGACTTCCAGTCGCCGAAAAACGGTGAACATGATTGTGACAACAATCTGTAAAAGAGCAATAGTCAGATGACTGCACAGATTGGAGTCGAAAAGCAAAGAAAAAATCTGTGTTAATCCGTGCAATCTGTGGTGAAGATAGTTAAGTCGAGCCTAAAACGTCATTTCCCCCCGACTCCAGCTTCTTATTCCGGCTCGATAT
>WFQT01000313.1 GCA_015486895.1 Anaerolineae bacterium | reverse complement strand
GAAATTCAGTGGTGAAACTGAGCCGGAGATGCCAGGGGATGTATGTGTGGAAAAGGTCCCAATTCCTTCCATTGAGGTAGGAACAATTATAACAATCGTAGGAGAACAACCATGAAAACATTGCGCGAACGCTTACAAGAATATGAAGCGTCCAATGGTCATCCGATCTGGGTTGGCCTAGTGGGGGCTGGCCAAATGGGGACTGGTCTAATAAGCCAAATGGAGAAAATGGACGGCATGAAAGTCGTGGCGGTAGCCGATGTACTACCTGGGCGCTCCGTTCAGGCATATGCAGAAGCGAGTGTAGACGCCGAATTGGTTCATTCCCTTGAAAGAGATGCCCAAAAAGGAGATGAACTGATTGCCAATGGAAGTCGCCTGGCTACACAAAATAGCGCTTTACTTCCTGAACTAAAAAATCTCGATGTTATTGTCGAAGCTACCGGCATTCCAGAAGTAGGCGCTGCTGTCTGCCATGCAGCGATTCAGGCCGGCAAGCATATCATCAACATGAACGTCGAAACAGATGCGACCATTGGCTACTACCTGGGACAACTTGCGTCCCAAAAAGGTGTTGTCTATTCACTTACGTCTGGGGATGAACCCGGAGCTATCAAAGAGCTTTTCGATTTTGCCGACGTTCTTGGCTTTGAAATCGTTTCTGTCGGAAAGGGAAAAAATAATCCTCTCGATCGCACAGCAACTCCCGAGAGGATGGCAAAAAAAGCTAAAGAAAATCACATGAGCCCCAAAATGCTGGCGTCCTTTGTCGATGGTACAAAAACAATGGTTGAAATGACTGCTATTGGCAATGCGATCGGTTTTGTCCCAGAAGTGCGTGGCGGCTACGGACCCCAATGCAGTGTGGAAGATTTGGCCAAAGTTTTTGTACCTAAAACGGATGGAGGAATCTTTGACCATAGCAGAGGTGTGGTTGATTATGCTGTTGGTGGTGTAGCCCCGGGCGTTTTCGTCATTATCACAACTGATCAACCTAAAATAATTGCTGACTTGCGCTATCTCCACTTAAACGGGCATGGCAATTACTGGGCACTGTACCGCCCTTACCATCTTGCTAACTTGGAAACGCCTATTCCAATAGCTAACGCAGTTTTGGATAAACGCTCTACCCTTGTCACACTAAGGTCGCCTGTAGCAGAAACTATCGCCATCGCTAAACGCAATCTGAAAGCAGGCGATGCAATTGACGGGCTTGGTGGTTATACCGTTTATGGGATGATCGAAAAAGCCGTTGTAGCAAAGCGGGAGGCGTTTTTACCAATAGGACTAGCCCCCGGTGCGAAAGTTATCAGAAATGTACAACAAGGTCAGCCATTACGGTATTCTGATGTGATATTGGACGAAGGGAAAACCATTCTTTCTCTTCGCCGTCTTCAAGATGCCATGTGAGACTGAAGTTGTATTCGGTGAGGAGGCATATTGATGCAACAATACAAAGGATTGCCCGCTTCCACGGGTATTGCCATTGGTCCAGCCTGGATTTATCGTCCTACCCAGATTACTGTCGATAGGCACACCATCACAGATCCAGAGACCGAATGGCAGCGGCTCGAAGCTGCTAAAGCTCATGCACAAGCACAATTACAGGAGCTGGAAGTACAAGCTCGCACGAAAGTAGGTGAGAATGAAGCTGCCATCTTTTCCGCTCACCAACTCTTTTTGGAGGATACGGAGCTCTTGGCTGGTCTGGATAAGGCAATTCGCATTGATCGCCTCAACGCCGAAGCCGCTGTGCAAGATACTTTCGAGTATTATGCTCAAAGTTTATCGGTTCTTGATGATGATTATTTGCAGGCGCGTGCAGCTGATGTTCGTGATGTTGCCCAGCGCTTGCTTCGCTGCCTGCAAAGTTCCGACGATACACCAACAATGACTATGAGCGCTATCGTGTTCGCTGCAGATTTGACACCATCCGACACGATCCAATTCGACCGCACAAAGATTCTCGGACTCTGTACCGTCCGAGGCGGCCCCACCTCCCATACCGCTATTCTCGCCCGGGCGTTAGGTGTGCCGGCTGTGGTGGGCACTCCTCTAGACTTGGAGACCGTTGCCGACGGCGTTCCGGTGATCCTCAATGGCAGTACTGGGAACGTCACCATTGAGCCTACGTACGAAGCCATGCATGAAGCTGAGCAACAGCTAGCTGCGTTGAAAACAGTACATTCTGTCGAGGTTATGTTGGCCCACGCACCAGCGACAACGATTGATGGTCACTCAATCGAAGTCGTCGCCAATATTGGGGGCATTGAAGATACCAGACAGGCACTATCATTGGGAGCCGAGGGCGTCGGTCTATTCCGCACCGAGTTCCTCTTCCTTGATCGTACAAGCATGCCCAGTGAGGAAGAACAAGTCCGTTCCTATTGTGAGGTTTTCGAGCTGATGGAGGGGAAGCCTATTGTGGTACGCACCCTGGACATTGGTGGCGACAAACCGGCACCATATCTCGATTTGACCCCAGAGCCAAATCCCTTTCTGGGGTGGCGTGCTATCCGCATGATTTGGGAACGACCTGATGTGTTAGCATCGCAGTTTCGAGCGCTTCTTATTGCCAGCGAAACTACCAATACTGATTTGCGGATCATGCTTCCCCTAATATCACGCATTGATGAGGTGCGTCGAGCACGAGCTCTGTTCAACGACGTGCAGCGGGAGTTGAAGAAGCAGGGGCATCAAATGGACGGGAAAGTGCAGTTCGGGATCATGATTGAGGTTCCCGCCGCCGCCTTGCTAGCCAGGCATTTCGCCGCTCTCGTTGATTTTTTCAGCATTGGTACCAACGATTTGACGCAATACACATTGGCCGTTGATCGCACTAACGAGCGCGTGGCTCCGCTTGCCAGTCCTTATAATCCGGCCGTCTTGCAGCTTATAGATACGACCATTCAG
>WFQT01000312.1 GCA_015486895.1 Anaerolineae bacterium | reverse complement strand
CCATCCTAGCGATGGCCTGGGGAGTGAGGCAATACGCTGGATGAAAAAAATACGAAGGCGGCATTTTAGACCCAAGCAGTGCGCGAACGCCTGCCGACCCCAACAGCCACGCCCCCGTCAAGTAGACATTCTACTTGATCAGGGTGTACCCGCCCGGTGACGTAAATCCAATCCTGCCCCTTCACCGGGTCCGTCATCGTACAAAATACAATGGTAGACCCGGTTACAACGCCTAACGACTAGCATCAGCGGCGGGCGTAGCCTGTCCACTGCAATGGTTTGTTAGGCAGTATATTCATACTTACTCTTTTTCAGAGCTAAGCAATACAAGTCCAGTCAGCAGAGCAGCCAGAATAAAAAAGGCAATGCGCTTATTGCGCTTATCGGCCTGTATTGCTTGGGCAATTGACTGGACTGCCGAAGGAACAGCCGCGGGCCTGAGACCACGGAGGTCAAGTACTTGATACTCCTTCGCCCAACCAGGAAGTTCTTCTGGGCTGATATCCCATATCACCGGGACGAGTTTCTTGTTGTTGCCGAAAATTGCCCCTCCAATTTCCTGCTGAACGTACGGCGAGCTACACGCTGCACGGCTTGCAAGGAAGATCACCCAAGGGCTCTGCTGAAGCGCTTGACGGATCTCGGGGCTCCATTTTTGCCCTGGCTGTAGGGAAAACCGAGCCATGAAAGGATTTAGTCCCTGCCACTGAAGATAACTAGCGACATAGTGAGCGAATCGCTCATCGGTGGATGAATAAGCGATGAAGCAATCATAATCATATACCATCCTTACCTCCTAATTCTATGATGTTGACGCCCAACATTTTATAGCGGCTGGCCACGTCCTGTCAAGTGGTGTAATGGGGATCACCCCATCTTCATCGATCCGATCGCGTAACTATGCTAAACTCCCCATCCGTTATTTGGCCATCGATTTTCCCTTGGCCCGATTGATGTTGGGGGTTTTGCTTAAAGATGGGAGCGATGGCCTTCTTTTTCAACTCCCCTTCTTCTCAGTATCTCATTACACCGCGCCCTAAACTCTAACGAGGAGAGCGCACTGTTTAATATGCTGTAGACAAATGATTGGAGCAAGGTATATGATGGAAGATAGTGGCGTTAGCAGCGGTAATTTATGTCGCGAGACAGCGATCGTTGGAAAAGAGCAAAAATGGTCACTAGAATGGTGTGAGATTCCTGTCGTATGTCCGGCAGATCGGAATTGTGGAGGTGAATAGATGAATGATAAAGGCAGGCAAACAAGGAGATTAGGTCTGGTAAGAGTTGGGGTGATATGGTTTATACTTTTGATCGGGCTTTGGTTATTCCTGCCCAGTCATGCCCTGGGAGCGGAGGGTAATGCCGTTCCGCTTCCGCATGGGGCAATAGCAAGGCTGGGGACGGGAAGAATCATGGCCGTGAAGTATTCCCCAGATGGGAACTACCTGGCCGTGACGGCATCATTGGGGATTGAGCTCTACGATGCTCACACCCTGAAGTTTATCAGGCTCTTCTCCGGTCGTGCGGCCGGAGTCAATTCAGTGGCGTTCTCTCCAGATGGGAAGATGTTAGCATCCGGCTCGGTGGATAATACGATCAAGCTATGGGATGTTGAAACAGGCAGCCTTATCCGTACCCTGACCTGCCATAAGGCCGGGGGCAACTCTGTAGTGTTCTCCCCGGATGGGGAAATGTTAGCATCGGGCTCGACGGATGGCGCGATCGAGCTATGGGATGCTAAGTCAGGCAGCCTTATTCGCACCTTGACAGGCTATACGGGCATGGGCAATGTCCTATTAGTGGCGTTCTCTCCAGATGGGAGAATGTTAGCATCCGGCTCGACGGAGGGCACAATCGAACTATGGGATGTTAACTCAGGCAGCCTTATTCGCACCTTGACAGGCTATACGGGCATGGGCGACGTTCTATCAGTGGCGTTCTCGCCGGATGGGAAGACAGTGGCATCAGGCTCGACGGATAGCGCGATCGAACTATGGGATGTTAAAACGGGGAGTTTTATCCGCACTCTCACTGGCCATACGGACGCGGTCACTTCCGTGGCGTTCTCCCCGGATGGGATGACGTTGGCATCGAGCTCGCAGGATAACACAGTTCTCATCTGGGATGTTAAGGGGATTCTTAATACAAATGAACGCAAGGCAGAAGCACCTGGGGTACAGTTCGTCCTCCAGCCGCAAGGGATCGACGAGATGTCTCCAGCCTTACGTAACTATGTGATAAACCATATTATCACTGTTCTCACCAACCGTGTCCACCAGTACGGAATAGCCAATGCGGAGATCAAGTGCATAGGGACCACCGACATGGGAACCAACCAGATATTTGTCAACCTGCCAGGAGTGGAAGATTCGATGCAGGCACAAATACAGGCACGAATATTGATTGAGCAGACAGGAATGCTAGAGGTCATGAAAGTGGTACAAGCGGGGACAAGCCCAAATGAAGACCTCACTCCCGCGTCCCTGAGCCAGGAAGTGTTGAAGGACCGCCGTGGTATCCCGTACATCGTAAACCGGCAGCCGCTTCTCACCAACGCTGCTCTGTCCAACGCGCAGGCACGTACCTCGCAGTGGATCCAAAACGCTGGACAGTTGTTTGTCGTGCTCACTCTTAACCCCAAAGGAGCACAGCAGTTTGTGGACACGCTCCGGCAGTTGAAGGTTGGAGATAGATTGGCGATTGTCCTGGATGACGTGATTTACAGCACTCCACTGATCACGCAAACGACTAAAGATGAGGCAGCCAGAGGGTGGCAAGCTGTTCAGAACTCAATAGCAATTCAAGGTCCCTTCACCAGCAATGAGGCAACGCGGATTGCGGTTGTTCTGCGTAGCGGCGTGCTGCCGGTGCCAGTAAATGTGGTGCGGGAATCTCCTCTATAAAGCCCAAGGGAAATACTGATTTTGGGAACCCGCGCCGCACGGGGAAAATGACGGCGTGTGCCGGTGTCAGATCTTCATTCTTGATGTTTTGGAAGTAAGGTTTTAGGTAGGCAAAGTCAACGGGCACCAAAAATAAAGGTGTGAGCCCAAAGGCCGTGCAAGATTCCCGCTGCCTGTCCCACCGACCAAACTTTGGAAGGGATAAGAGATTGGGGAATCAGCCATTGATGTTTTTGACGCGCACGCGGAACCCGCAGCGTGGGCACACAAGGTACACGGGTATGATG
>WFQT01000311.1 GCA_015486895.1 Anaerolineae bacterium | reverse complement strand
TGGCCGCTGGCAGACTTTCACCACGGCGGATGGTTTGGCGGGTAACGAGGTCTTAGCTATAGCCGTGGGGCCGGACGGGTCGCTTTGGTTCGGCAATTGGTACGGTGGCGTGAGCCGATATCGGAATAAAGAGTGATTGTGGCGGGGAACAATCTTTCACCATCAGGTGTAAGGGATGGTTCAGAACAGGTTGACACTTCAAGCTGAACACCCAGGGTTGTCGCCATGCACGCAGACACTAAACAAGCCTGCTACCGCTTACAATTGAACCATCCCCCACAAATCCGTGGAGATCTGTGTAGTCGGTGGTTGACTTCTTGATTCTGACCCGCCCGGATTAGGGAAACAAGGAGGGAGAGATGGTCAAGAGATATATGCTTTTGTTGGCCGCTACTCTGGTAGTGATGTCTTTCCTCGTGGCTTGTGGAGGCGGGCAACGAGGAGGGGAAAAATCGGACATGGTTGCTGAACTAAGAGAATACTTTGGGATCAGCACCCAGGAAGCCAGCGACGAAGAACTGAGCAGCTTCCTGAAGTACAAGGACAATCTCCTCTTCGCCGGGGCAATGATCAGACAGATGAGGCACGGACGGAAGATGAAGCAATTCCTTGCCGGCGGTTCTCCCCGTGACCTGCCTGATGTGCAGAAAGATACTCTTGGCTATCTCTCCACGAAAGTGGTGATCGGGGCGCTGGAGGGCACAGGTATCTCCTTCCTGAGCTCAGGAGCTTCGCTCATAGGTGTTCTCTCCACGGTTGCGAAAGGGGTTCAAGTTTACTACAGGTTTGCAGATGTTCTAAAAGAAGTTGATGAAAGGACTATCATAAACGATTACATAGCGCAGCGGGAACATGGGAGCAGACCTGGAGAGGCATTTGGGGAGATAGAAGAGGTCTTTCGGCCGTCTGTCAAGAAGATAATTCTTCTCAATAAGGGGGCATCGAGGTTAAAGGAAGGCGTTACGGAGCAGGACAAGGAGGAATTTGCGACCTATCTTGAGTTTTGCTACCAGTCGTGGAAGCTAGCGGCGGATCCGGAACGGAAAGCCACAGTGAAGGACTACATCCTGGGGAAGGCAGCGACACTTATTCCCCCCACTCCTGGCGCTGTAGCAACTCAGGCGGCAGTGCTCGGAGCGGCAGCGGCAACTTCCACTGCTGTAGCACCAGCCGCGGCGTCGATACCGACCAGCGGTACGAAAGTCCCATCGGAGCAGCCGCAAGCAACCGCACAGGCTCCGGCTACGACGCGGCGAGCGGCAAGGGCTTTATCCAAGTCAGAGAATGTGGAGTTTGTGGGTCAGGTCGGCGGTGCCAGTAATGCCGTGGCCGTGCAGGGGAATTACGCCTATATAGGGGAAGGTCCACGTTTGACTATCTTTGATATCTCGCACCCAGACAACGTTAACGTAATTGGCAAAACAGCGCCGTTTCCTGGGATCGTGCGGCACATAGCTGTATCCGGGAAGTACGCCTACGTTGCCGTTGGGAACAGCAGTTTGTGCGTAGCGGACGTGAGTAACCCTGTACATCCTACCGAGAAAGGGTGCTACGACACACCCGGAAAAGCGGAAGGAGTGGCCGTAGCGGGGAAGTACGCCTACGTCGCCGACGGCAACAACGGAGGCCTGCGCATCATTGACGTAAGCGATCCGGTACACCCCAGCGAGATTGGGTTCTATGATAGAACGCCGGGAGCCTACGGTGTCGCCGTGGCAGGGAACTACGCCTATGTGGCGAGTTCGGCCGGGTTACGTATCATTGACGTGAGCGATCCGGAAGCACCCAGGGAGGTAGGGAGCGGAGGCGTAATGATACATTCCCTCGACGTGGCGGTAGAAGGGAACTACGCCTACGTCGTCGATGACTTTAACCTGTACGTCTTTAGCGTGAGTGATCCAGCAGCCCCCAAGGGAATCAGCCACTGTAAAGTGCAAAATTTGAGTAGCCCAGCCGTGGACGTGGTGGTAGAAGGTGGTTACGCCTATGTTGCGAGCGCGCACAGCCTAGGCACCAGTCTGTTGTCCATTGTCGATGTTAGCGATCCGGCACACCCCGCCGTAGTTGCCCACTATGGTGGAGCTGGCTACTATGACATACCAGGACATGCCTGCGGTGTGGCCAAGTCGGGGAACTATGTCTACGTTGCAGATGGGAAGTATGGACTGTCTGTCATCAATGTACGGGATCCGGCGGCACCTAAGAAAGTCGACTCCTACGAGACGATGGGAGAGGCTAATCGAGTAGCGGTGGTGGGCAAGTATGCTTACGTTGTTGCTCGGTACCGCGGCCTGTACATTATCGATGTCGGCAACCCAGCGGCACCCAGAGTGATCGGCTACTACCATGACATACCGCGGCGGCCCGTGAGCGTAGTAGTGGCGAGAGGTTATGCTTACGTAGCCAGCGACAAGGACGGGCTGTCGATCGTCGACGTGAGGGATCCGGCGCACCCGACCAAGGTCGGTGCCTGGCATACAGTGTCGGGGATTTCGGCTGTGGCAGTGGTAGGTAACTACGCTTATGTTGTCGAGAGCGGTACCGGTGAGCTGTGTATCATCGACGTGAGCAACCCGGAACACCCCAGGACGGTTGGCTGCTGCGAGACAATCGAGATAAGTGTTGGTACCTCGAGCGTGGTGGTGGCAGGGAATTACGCCTACGTGGCTAGGTCCTATGGTCTGCACATCGTGGACGTGAGCGATCCAGCGCGTCCTAAAGAGGTTGGTTCCTATGACGCGGTGGGTGAAGAAGCGTATAAGGGCGTGGGAGTGGCGGGAAACTATGCTTACGTCGCCAGCTCTCACAAGAATTATGGTCTCCTACGCATCATTGACGTGAAGAGTCCGACTACTCCTACGGAGGTTAACTCCTATAAAACGGGAGCGAATACCAAGAGCGTAGCGGTTGTGCAGAACTACGCCTACGTCACCAACCGGGTCGGTTTACGTATCGTTGATGTGAGCAATCCTGCTGAACCTGAGGAGGCGGGCTATTATGAGACGCCGGGGGGTGCCTCTGGCCTGGCGGTTGCTGGAAGCTACGTCTACGTTGCTGATGGGGACGGCGGCCTGTCCATCCTGCGGTACACAGGGGCACCCGAACAGACCGCTGGCGCTGGGACGCCAACTCAAGAAGGGATGCCATTGAAATCGAAGGGGGGCAAGGGGAATGGCACACCGGAACACACCACTGGGACTGAAACGCCGACGCCTGCCTGTCGTCTTGGCGTGAACACACAGTTGCGGGGAGCATGGAGTCGGGACAAGCTGGGCTGCGCTACTTCACGGGCTCGTGTCACATGGGCTGCCTGGGAGCCTTTCCAGGGCGGATACATGCTATGGCGGAGTGACACGGACGAAGTATATATTTTCTACCACGATCGCAACAATCGTTCCACTGGACGGTGGTGGAAGGCGCCTAAGGAATGGAAATGGGATGGAAGCAACCCAGGTGGTGTGGGGATGAGCCCACCGCAAGGCTTGTACGAACCCAAGCGAGGGTTCGGCTGGCTCTGGCGGACGCATCTTGGCGGTCCCGGAGGGAAGCTTGGTTGGGCGTTGGATAAAGAAAAAGGGTTCTGCGCCAGGATCCAACCCTTTGAAAAAGGGTTGATTTTTCACAGCAGTACTGTGTCCTGCACCAACCAATACAACTGGGCTACGCATCCAAGCTTCGTGCCCCTTTTCTTCACCCTGTACAAAAACGGGGCTTGGGTGCGTCATTAGATCAAATGCAAGTACGAAATCCGTTATCGGGAGGGACAAACAGAACTGCCATAAGGAGGTAAAGGAAGAATGAAAAGGGAATCGGGGTCGGTGTGGAAATTGCTCCTGTTGGCTGTCATTGGTGTTTTGTTGCTGGCAGGTTGCGGTGCCGTTACCGTACAGGAAGAAGTAACTTTCTACAAAGGTGAGAGGTGGAGGTTCTCGGAGCAAGCAAAGGCTCCCAAAGAAATGGTTGAACTGGCGGGCGGGGAGAAGGCCATCGAGAGCGAAATCCAGAAGCAGCTCAAGGAAGGCCGCAAAAACTACCCGAATGTTAGGGTGTCCTGGAACGTGAGTCATGAGGGAGACAATGTCGTTTACTCCGCCCATGCTGAAGGGAAGGGGTGGAAAGAACTAAATGGAGTCGCCTTTGACGGTGAGGCATCGATCAAAAGCGAGAACGGGAAGGTTCACGTTCTAATCCCCGCGAGTCAATTGTCGTCGGGTGAGGGAGTAGTAATTTCCTCATTGACACTGTGTGGGGGGGAGATTATAACAAGCAATGCAGACAAGCTTGCCCCTGGTGGAAAAGCGATCTGGCGCAATCCCACTAACGATGTCAAGGCAACTCTGACCGAAAAGACTTCCATGGCAGCCATGGGATGGCCAGTCATTCTTCTACTCGTTCTTTTTGCGATTGCAGCAGTAGGGGTGGTTATAGCTGTCGTTGTTGGCGGTAAGGGGAAAGTTGTTGGCAGTGAGGTTCATCCAATAATGAAGGGAGTTGTCTGTCCTAAATGTGGGGCAGAGAATCCACCTGATGCCAAATTCTGCTGGAATTGTGGCGCAAAGTTGCAGCCTGAACCCGTGATTTGCCCTAAGTGCGGAGCGGTGAATGAGCCAGGCGCAAAGTTTTGCTCACAATGCGGAGCCAGGCTGTCTCCTGAGGATAATTGAGCAGCTTTGTTGTCGTAACAGCGATATGAGCGAGTGCATACCGCGTAATGACAAAAACAAGAACGCTGATTGCGCCGATTTTTTAGGGAATCTGCGCAATCTGCACAATCGGCGTGTATCTGTGTAATCAGTGGTCAGCTTGTCCTGGCCCAGCCAGGTCAGTATACACCATCAACAGAATCAGACAAAGGAGGAAATGCCATGGAACAGAAAGGCTTTTTCGGATCGCTTTTCGATTTTTCTTTTACGACCTTCGTCACCTCCAAGATAATCAAGTTTCTTTACGGGTTATCCATTGTGGGTGTGGCGCTCGTATCACTTGTACTGATCATAGGAAGCTTTACCGCTTCAACGGCCACAGGCGTGGTCATGCTTTTCATCGGGGCACCTTTCTTCTTCCTAATAAGCGTGATCTACGCACGGGTCACCCTGGAGATGATCATCGTCATATTCCGTATTTCGGAGCACGTGGCTGAGCTAGCCGAACAGCGGCGAGAAGGCTCTTCACATCCGCCTTCAAAGCCCGAGGTTGTCATCTGCCCCAAGTGTGGCGCAGAGAATCCACCTGGTGCCAAATTCTGCCAGAATTGTGGTGCAAAGCTGCAGCCTGAGCCTGTCATTTGCCCTAAATGCGGGGCAGAGAATGAGCCAGGCGCAAAGTTCTGCTCGCAATGTGGAGCCAGGCTCTCTTCTGAGGATAGTTGAGTAGCTCTATCGCCGAAACAAAAAGCTTGGTATATGAGCAACTCTCACATGAATCGTGGTCGGCATGAGTGAATGCACGCCGTTTAACAGCGAAAACGAAAACACCAATTGCGCAGATTCACGCAGATAATTTTAAGGATTGGACTTTTGACAAACGCAATTGGCGGTTGGCAGGTTGGTGTTACCACCCCAGAACAAAGTCGAGAGTGGGGAGAGATCGCGGATGAGACCTCACTTTCTGGTCACTCATCCTACCTTCCGACATGCCAGCCTGATTTTGTCAAAAGTCCAAGTCTCTATGTCTTGGACACTTTTCTTTCGTGGGCAGCACGTCCACGAGAGCCCAAGTGCGCCTGCATTCGCGTCTCGTGCAGGTATGCCGCAGGCTTTTCCTGAGTGCTGACGGCGGACTCACATCCTTGTCGGTGGAATGTTTTCTTACAGCGACAATGGCAAGCCCGGTCTTCGGTTCGTAAAGCCGGGTGCCAGGGAGCGCGAGGCTCGGAATGGGCAGTGGAGGAAGCGCCGGGCCTGATATGTATCGGGTTCAGCAATTCTCTGATATGGAACACGCCTGCGCTCCCAACTTCCGGCATTGGAAGGAATGAGAGGGTAAAGGACGGTCTGGAGCGCTATGGTAGTCCGCCTGATGTTCTAAAAGAGGGTAGGGGGCACCTCAGGGAGCCGAGTGGAGCAACAATCTCACGTATTAGAGCTCTGGCAGCACCCCTGAGCCGCACCAGAACGACATGCGAGTTTGAAGTGTCGCTCGGCGTGGGCAACAGTCTGGCGTTTGGAGTCACTACCAGTTGGAGGATGTACAATTGCCTACCTGACTACACTAAGTGAATGGTGATTACCCCGGGGATACCTTTTCCTGGCAAACATATTATACGAGGAGGTAAAATCATGAGAAAGCGAATTCTGGTTTTGTCTGCTCTTGTGGTGGCGCTGGCTCTGCTGTCCGGCGGAGCGATGTCCGCTGCTGTGCCGCGGGGATCAGGCAGCCTTCCTCAGGTCTGGGCGCAGGCTACCCCACACGGCTACAACTCTCGAACTACTTCCACCCGGTCACCAAACCCCATGTTTGATCTGAGACCCCCGCTACGTAGAGGATCTATAGTGAGTCAAAAACCCAAAAACATCTCTCCTCCAAAGGGTACTACGGTCCTGTCTGCTCTGCTGGGTCGGATCGCGTTTATGTCCGATAGGGATGGTGATTTTGAAATCTACACCATGAATGCCGATGGTAGTGGGCAGGTCGCCTTGACCGCCAACACGGTGATAGACTCCGCTCCTGATTGGTCGCC
>WFQT01000310.1 GCA_015486895.1 Anaerolineae bacterium | reverse complement strand
TCTGATCGGTAACAGTGATCGGTTGATGGTGAAGGCTAAATCCCTGCCAGGCGTCGGTGAAGTGGGCTTTGATGCTATAGCGGC
Source organism: Anaerolineae bacterium (assembly GCA_015486895.1). Classification (GTDB taxonomy): domain Bacteria; phylum Chloroflexota; class Anaerolineae; order JAADDB01; family JAADDB01; genus S014-12. The sequence goes on along the minus strand of WFQT01000310.1, from coordinate 6,592 downwards.
CACTGTGAGCTGCTTCGTTGCTTTGGAGAACGCGATCGCTCCATGACCAGTCTTTCCACCCCGGAGTCAGTTCCTCGTCGTAAATGAGCTTGGTGTTTTGCGCCAGGGAAAGGGCATGCGGGGCATTGACCAGGCCCCAGCCCCAACTGTTGTTGTAATGAGGGTCGTGAGTCTGGCCTGGACACTGAGCGTCTGTGTGAGGCCAACTACTGGCTTGGATGATGTCAAACAAAGCGTAAGGGTGGCCGCTCAGGGTGGGTACGGCAGAAAGCAATAGAGCGCCTAACCCAACCACATGCGGTGTGGCCATACTGGTTCCTTGCCATCCCCCTTGGTAACCACCTCCGGGGACGGAGGAGTAAACGTTTACGCCGGGAGCAACGACATCTGGCTTGCTGCGCCAGCTTCCGTCCCGCTGCACCGGTCCCCGGCTGCTAAACAGCGCTAACTGGCCGCTGCTATTGCTGGCGCCTACGGTGAGAGCATTGCCGTCAATACCGGGTGGGTCCTTAACACTGCTGCATGCCGGCCCGTCGTTACCGGCGGCGACAATGACCCCAATGCCGGCCGTTTCTAGATTAAGTATCGCTTCTGCCAGGGTGTCGGCAGAGCACCCTTCCGAGGGAGGACAGCTCCAGGAGTTGATGATGAGGTCGGGGGCTAACTCTGGTCGGGGATTTTGGCCGTTGCTATCGGTGGGAGCTAAGAAGAACTGGAAGCAGCTTAAATAGCGGGCTGGCGAACCGACGCCATACCGGTCCATGTTCTTGCAGCCTATCCAGCGGGCGCCGGGGGCCACCCCGATGCGGTGACCGTTGCCGTCGTCGCCGATAGCCGTGCCTAAAGTGTGGGTGCCGTGGCCGTGATCGTCATAAGGTACCTTCCGTCCGTTGACGGCGTCCCACCAGTTGTAATTGTGATCAACGGTGGAGCCGTTCCAGCCTCGGTAATGTTGTTTCAAGGCTGGATGGTCCCATTGGATGCCGGTATCATTGCCGGCGATGATGGCCCCTTGGCCGGTGATGCCTTCACGCCAGAGCGTGTCTGCCCCTATGGCGCTGAGGCCCCAAGGCAAGTTATTCGTGGTGGATGTCATTGCTAAGGCCGCGGGCAAGTCATTTTGGATGAGCGGGTTGCCTTCGATGCGCAGTACGTCCTTCCTTTTTGCTAACTGTTTTGCCAGAGAGTGGTCACCTTGCACCAGCAGGGCGTTGATGATCCAATAGGATTTATAGGAAACGTGATGCTGGCCCAACCAGCGTTGTAGAGGACGTTGTCTTCGTTGTTCTGCTTGCAATTGCCGGTAGACAGCTTCCACTTTAGCCGTTTTGGTTGTGGCTGTTAGTTGGGGAGGGGCTGCTTGTGGGTGCAAGATGACGAAGAAAGAAGTTTTTTCGCCGCTGGCCAGTTGTTTAGCCAGCCAGGGGGAAATCTTTCCTGTCGCTGGTGCCCCAGCCTGAGCGGGACCGATGAGTAGCAACAACAAAATAAAAACCAATGGCCATTGCTTTACTTGTATTGTCCTCTTCAACCTTCTCTATCCTTGATGTTGAGTGATGTGCATTCGTAGCACTCTGAGCTTGTCATTCTATAATATTACCTAGCAAAAACTACGTCAACAACGAAGACTTTGTTGTTTAGTCAGGCCTTTTGGTGGGACGTCATAGGATACAGATTAACGCGGATGTATATTGATTTTGTCTTTTTCTGCGTTCATTGTATCTTTTCGAGATCCTGGGGTAGGGGCAGGTCTTGCACCTGCCCAGATGGGCGACCGCAAGGGTTCGCCTCTACTGTGTGACAGGGCTCAGGGGCAAGAAGACACTTAAGCATCGCACTGGAGGCGATGGCAAAGGTCGCTTAGCCGTTCCCACTCTGGGTGAGCTCGATGCACATCAGCCAAATCAGCCAAGTGCTCGGAGAACTCACCTCCGCCGCTATCATCATGTCGAGCGGCTGCGTAGAGTTCAGTTGCTAGTTTTCGCTCGCCGTCCAGCCAGTGTATCATTGCCCGGTTGTAGCGACCGCGAATGAAATACGGCTTGATATGGATGGCTTGCTCTAAATGTTGTCGGGCGGCATTTACATCCCCGGCCAGTAACTGTAAAAAGGCTAAGTTGTTGTGCAGTGCCGCGTTATTCGGTCCCAAGTCAGCAGCTTGCTGCATCTCCGCAATCGCCGGCATGAGTTCATCTCGCAGGTAGTGGATGTAGCCCAAGAGCATGTGGCTTTGGGCGTCGTCCTTAAAGAGTGATAGCGCCTGGTGCAGCGCCTTCTCGGCGACATCGAGACGTCTCTGGTTGAAATAAAACGCACCTAAGTCAGCAAGATAGAGGGGATACTCCGGCATCAGCTCCACGGCGCGGCGGAAATGTTCTTCTGCTTCCTTGCCTTTTCCTAACTGCTGCGCGGCGTGTCCCAAACCGTGGTGACCTGGGGCGTGGTTTGGGTCTTGTGTGAGTGCTTCTTGGAAAGCGCTACGGGCTCGCTTCGGGTCACGCAGTAGAATCCATGCCCAACCCAGAGCCGTCATCGCTGCGGGTGTCTGCGGCGCCTCTTTTTGCAGCCGGTGAAGCTCCCTGTTAGCAGCCCGCAAATCTCTGAGCTGTACTAGTTTCAACACTGGTTGCAGCCATTCCGGCCAATTGATGAGGAGCTGTGACTGATCTTGCTCTGGCAGATCGTTCATAAATTGATAGGCTCAAGGGGATGAATAAAGTGGTTTCCCCGGCGCATTTCCCAAGGATAGACAATCCAGCGGTCTGTGACGGCGGCAAAGTAGTCCGGTCTGTCCTTGGGGAATAACGATTTTGCCGGCTTGTAGTGTAGCACAGCCAGTTCAGGCCGGCCACCGGCGCTTTCCACCCGGCCCCGCACCGTCATGATGGTACGTCCGTTGTCCCAAATGTCATCAACGATGAGAACCCGTCGCTCTCGCAGCAGAGCGTCCTGCGGGAACTGCAAGAAAGTTGGCCAGGCTAATCGTTTTTCGACGCTGCTGACGAAATGTACCGCGGCAATCATCACGTACTTAATGTCCAATGCCTCGGCGATGATACCTCCGGGTACAATGCCCCCTCGGGTAATCATCATTAGAGCGTCAAAATGCCCGGCCACTTGCGGCAGCAGCTCATCGATGAGACGGTCTACATCATGCCAACTGAGGATTTCTTCTTCCATTGTTCTCTCTTATTAAGTGTCGTTCTGTTTCTCTTGCCAGTCACCATAGGCGTCAAGCAATTCTTGTTGGGCCGCGAGGGGCAAGTCGGCCAACGGCGGACGCATGTGACTGAAAGGGAGATCGGCCAGCCGTGTGAGAAGCACTTTGACCGCTGCTGACATAGGGGCAAATTTTTCCAACAATGCACGCATGTCGTTCACGGCCTGTTGCTGGGGATCGAAATTTTCTCCGGCGAGCACTTTCCTCCGTACAGCTTGTAGCAAATGGGGGATGACATTGCCTCCGGCCGTGATCGTACCTTTTGCCCCTGCCGCCTGTGCCGGGCCGGCTAAACGGTCACTACCAACTATGATCGTTAGCTGGGGATAGGCAGTGATATAACCTACCGTGTTCTCCAAGTTGCCGGTGGAATCTTTGATGCCTAAAATTGCCTCTGGATGGGTGGCGAGCAAACCGTCCAGTAGTGGGTGGGTAATAGGGAAATAGCTTAGCTGTGGAATGTTATAAAGCAAGACTTGTTGGCCAGGCTGGAGTGCTTTGTCGAATAGGGTTCGGAAATAGCGCAGAGCGCCTTCCAGCGTGACTTGCTTCCAGTAAAAAGGCGGCACTATCAGAACAGCGTCGGCACCAACAGTGAAAGCGTGGCGGGTAAGGGCAATGGTATCGCTTAAGGATGCCGCGCCGGTGCCGGGGATAACTTTCAAGCTGCCATTATGGGCCATGACTTCCTCTAAGAGAGCCTGACGTTCTGCTACGTTAAGGGAGGGCCCTTCTCCGTTGCTGCCCATGGGTACGACGCCATCGCAGCCATGAGACTGTAGATAGGCTAAATGCTTAGGGATCCATTCTTCTTTAATGGTTAACCCGTCTTCGCCGAATGGCGTGACGGTGGCTGCGAAAATACCTTCTATGGTGGACATGCTTTGCCTCCTACGATCACCATCGCCGCTGGTTAGGAACCGTCGGCTAATCCACAAAGTGCTTTGAAACGAAGCGCACAGAGTCTGAGCACTTCCCGCCCGCTTTGAACAAGCTTGAACGATCAGGTGGTGAATTCACTCGTCGGCTTGCTCCAGAATTTTCCTCAAGAGCTTCCGCACCACGTCCGGGTTTGCTTTGCCCCGAGTCTCGCTCATGACTTGCCCCATGAACCAGCCGATGAGACTCTTTTTGCCAGCGCGGTACTTTGCCACTTCGGCAGGGTGGCTCACGATGATCTGGCCAACGATCTTGGTGAGGGCTGTGTCATCACTGACTTGTGCCCAGCCGTGGTCAGCGACGATTTTCTGTGCTGCTTTGCCGCTATCGAACATCTCCGCCAGCACTTTTTTGCCTGTATTGCGGTTGATGGTGCCATTGGCAATGAGCTTCAGGAGCGCAACTAAGTTCTGCGGCGATACGTGGCCGTCCTGGAAGGTGAGCCCTTTCTCACGAGCAATGCCGAACAGTTCGCCGACAAACCAGGCAACAATGACTTTCGGTTTCGGGTAAAGGTTCACAGCGGCTTCATACCAGTCGGCAATAGCTTGTTCTGATGTGAGGATGGCAACATTGGCCGCATTGAGCCCATATTGTTTGGAGAACCGTTTCGCTTTAGCGTCCGGCAATTCTGGCAACCGCTGCGCGATTTCTGCTACCCACTCCCGGCTCACGGTTAGGGGCGGCAAATCCGGTTCCGGGAAGTAGCGGTAGTCATTGGCTTCTTCTTTGCTCCGCTGTACGAAGGTATGACCGGCGGCATCGTTCCACCCCATGGTTACTTGCTTTATTCGGCCACCAGATTCTAAGACGGCAATGTGGCGTTTTGTTTCGTATTCAATGGCATTCCGTACGGCCCGGAAGGAATTTAGATTCTTAACTTCAACCTTGGTGCCGAATGTTTTTTGTCCCTTGGGGCGGACGGAGATGTTAGCCTCGCAGCGCATTGCTCCTTTTTCCATGTCGGCGGTGCTGACGCCCAAGTAGCGCAGAATGGTGCGCAATTTGGTCAGGTAGCGGTACGCTTCCTCTGCTGACCGGATGTCCGCTTCGGTGACGATTTCTAGTAATGGCACGCCGGCCCGGTTCAGATCAACTAGACTATAATCCCCCATGTGCACCAGTTTGCCGGTGTCTTCTTCCAGGTGGGCTCGCTGGATACGAATCTTCTTCGGTTTGTTCTCATCGTTTTCTATTTCCACGTAGCCGTTAAGGCAGAGTGGAAGCTCGTACTGGGAAATTTGGTATCCTTTGGGCAGGTCTGGATAGTGGTAGTTCTTACGGGCGAAAACGGCTCGCTCCGCGATCTTTGTATTCAGCGCCAAGCCGGTGAGAATTGTGGCTTCTACTGCGGCTTTGTTAATGACTGGCAGAGCGCCTGGCAACGCCATGCAGACGGGGCAAACGTGGGTGTTTGGCGCTGCATTGGCATAGTCGGCACTGCAAGAGCAAAACATTTTCGATTTCGTCAGCAGTTGAGCGTGGACTTCCATGCCGACGATAACTTCATATTCCATGACAATTTCTCCTTGGAGGTGATCCGTCGCAGCGGGCAAAGTGACCAAAGCTCTTCGTGGAAAATCCGTCTTCACTTTGATCCCTATGGCTAATTTACATGGGTCTGTAGCTCCTGGCGCGACCTCTTTCTATTCCGGAAAATGGATAGCCGTATTGTACGCCAAACGAGGGAAAACCAAAAATGTACCGGCCGGCAGGGCGTGGGCCTGAGGGCCACAGGAGGACTATTAGCCAGCTCACACGTGTGGGCCGGGCGTTACCCGGCATGACGTATGGCCTGAATGAATTGTTCGAAGAAATAGTCGGCATCATGGGGGCCGGGACTGGCTTCTGGGTGATATTGCACCGAAAAAACCGGCTTGTTCCGCAATTGCATTCCTTCCACCGTGCCATCGTTGAGATTCCAATGAGTGACTTTGATCTCAGGCGGCAAGGAATCAGCAGCCACAGCGTAACTGTGGTTTTGCGCTGTGATTTGCACGCGGCCACTAAGGGCGTCCTTCACCGGCTGGTTGCCGCCGTGATGACCGAATTTCATTTTGTAAGTCTCGGCACCCGTGGCTAGAGCCAAAATTTGGTGCCCTAAGCAGATGCCAAATAAGGGAATGTCGTGCGTTAGTAGCTCGGCCACTGCCCCAGCCGCGTAGCTCAGCGCAGCGGGATCGCCGGGACCATTGGAGAGGAAAATGCCGTCCGGGCGCAGGGATAGAACTTGTTCTACAGGCGTGTTTGCCGGGACCACGGTGAGCCGGGCACCGTGGGCAGCTAACCGACGCAAGATATTGCGCTTGACTCCGAAGTCATACACGATCACATGAACGCGATCTGTGATATCCGGAAGCTGGTGGGCTCCCTGGCTATCGGCCAACAGTTCCCAGGTACCACTGCCTGCTTGCCAGGTGTACGGAGCTACGG
>WFQT01000309.1 GCA_015486895.1 Anaerolineae bacterium | reverse complement strand
ATTCTGTGTTTTTCTGTGGCTAAAATAAAAACACCCCCAAAATAGCCATAGGAAGGCACAGAAAGCATTTTCATCGTTATGCAGTGTGCAACCGCTCATGGCGACTGCTTGTAGCTTCCTCTGCCGCTTCAGCTTCGCAGCGGGGGCAATGCAATGGATCTGCCAGAGCTAACATGTGCTTCGTGCAAACAGCAAAAACGGTGATTTTCTTGCCCCAGGGAAATTTCTTCTCCACTTTCGCTTCCAATGCAATAGCCTGGCTGGTGGTCTCCCGCAAAATCCTGGGCACCGGGCAATGACTGCACAGTTTACGCTCCCACGGTAAGGAATTGGGGTTGCGCTCAATGAGACGGCAGCCAATCACTTCCCGGCCGCGGTGGAAATCTTCAAAATAGTAAGGGCAGTTCGGTGCTGTCTCCCTTGCGCTCATATTATTGTCATCCTTCCTCAGGCCAGGGCGCGTCTCGACGCTTGAGATCGGCCAAGGTCTCCCGACGTTGCACTAATGTGACTCGCCCCCGTTGTAGCCAGAGCACGGCCGGTCGGGGGTGCATGTTGTAATTACTGGACATACTCAGGTGGTAAGCGCCGCTGACCGGCATTAGCAGCAGATCATCTCGTCGGGCTTGCGGCAACTTGATTCTTTTGATGAGAAAATCACCGCTCTCGCAGTATGGTCCTACGACTTGCACTGTTTCCGCCGGCCGTTTGTCGGCGATGTGTCCTCCTTGGTCCAAGAGCAATGCGTAATAGCGGCTACCGTACAGCGCCGGGCGCAAGTTGTCACCCATGCCGCCGTCTACAGTGAGCCAAGTGCGAACGCCGGGGACGGCTTTGCGTTGGCCGACGCGATAGACGGCAACACCGGCTCGTCCAACGAGAGAGCGTCCTGGTTCCAACAGCAAAGCCGGTACCTGCCGTTGCCAACGCTCAGACTCAGCGGTCACGGCGGCAGCAATGGCTTGGACCATTTCGCCGATGTCTCCCCCCGGGTCGGAAGGCGTGTAAGGCACGCCCCAGCCGCCGCCGGGGCTGAACGTCTCCGGCCAGATATCGTGTTCCCCAGCCCAGCGCAAAATGCGTTGGCTAGCCACAGCATATGGTTCGGCGGTAAAAATTTGCGAGCCGAGATGCATGTGTAGTCCTACCAACCGCAATTGCTCCGTCTTGCTGAGAAAAGCCAAAGCACGCTCTGCTTCTGGCCACCCAAAGCCGAATTTGCTGTCCCGCCGGCCAGTGCGCCGATATTCGTGGGTATGCACGTCCACATCCGGTGTCAGCCGCAGCCAGATAGGCTGGCACCGCCCCTGCCCGGCGGCAAAGTGTGCCAACCGCCGCAACTCGTTTTCATTGTCGCAAACGATTTGCCCAACGCTCGCGGCTAAAGCGGCTTGTAACTCTTCGTCGGTTTTGTTGTTACCATGGAAATGAATCCGCGGCGCTGGAAAACCAGCATGTAAGGCAATTTGTAGCTCCCACAGGCTTACCACATCCAGCTCTAGCCCCTTCGCATTGGCCCATTGGACAATTGCTGTGGAAAGATAAGCTTTGGCAGCGTAAGCCAAATGGCTTTGCCCCGGGTAAAAGAGGTGAAAGGCATGACGGTAAGTAGCGACCGCATCATCCATGGTAGCTTGGTCGTAAAGGTAGAGTGGCGTGCCATAACGCCGGGCTAAGGCAGCGACATCGTGCCCGGCGAACTGCACGGTAGGCTGCCAGGTAGTTGTGATGGGAAAGAGTCGTTTCACGCGTTCGTCCATGGCTCCTCGGCGGTCAGATCAAAACGAGAAAGATGCCGACTAAAGTGACGATGACCCCAATAATTTCGTTGGGACCTGGTACTTCTCCTAAGAAGATCACGCCCAAGAGAATGCCGCCGGTGACTTCTTGCGTGGCGATGAGGTTGGCGATGGTAGCATGTACTTTACGCAAGGCGGCGTTATACAGCGTGTGGCCGAAGGCCAAAGGGAGGACGCCAAGCCCGATAACGGCCAGAATTTGCGGCCAATGATAACCTGCCGGGGTGAAATTGGCAGCAGCTAACGGGGTCGCCCAGAGAGCGGCAATGAGGTAAACGGTCGTCGCATAGGTAAGAAGCGGGTAACGCTTTCGCTGGGAGCGGCCAGCGATAGAATAAAAGCCAAACATCACCGCCGAGCCTAAGGCCATTAAATCACCGATGAGCATGCGCTGGCTAAACTGCGGTTGAAATTCCACCAGAACTGCAACGCCTCCGACAGCCACCAAGACGCCGGCCCACTTCCGTAACGGTATCGGCTCGCCGAGAAACCAACCAGAGAAAAGTGTGACGAAAATGGGTGCGGTATAAACGATAGCTAACGAATGGGCAATGGTGGTATAATTTAAGGAAGCAATGTAAAAAATGAAGTGCAGGGCGGCAATAAAGCCAAAAAGCACAAAGCGCGGCCAATCATCCTTCGGGACGCGATAAGGTTGGTGCCGGAGGGCAATGAGGAGAAAGATGGACAGGGCTGCGATCCCTAAACGACCGGTAGCTATCTCGTATGAGGAAAGGGGCGCAGCCCATCGGATCAGCACCGGCGACATGGAAAAGAAGAAAACGGCGGTCGCCGCGTAAAAGAGGCCGCGCCGCTGTTCTTCGTCCATTAGACCATCCAGAAGGGGACAGCAAGGCCGGCGGGCGGGAGCGCCGGACTGCTGGGACCTATTGCCATAACGATGAAAGCCAACAACATGCTGATGACAATCAGCAAGCTGAACACCCACATGGCTATCTGGCGCCAGTTAGTCTTTTTCTTTGCTTGTTTGCCGCGCTTTTTCTTTGCCATGTTCACCTATCCTTTCATGTGGATAACTTACTGGACTCTGGCGTTTTTGTTTTAGCCACAGGAAAACACAGAATTGCACAGATTTAGGTCAAAAAGCAAGGAAAAATTCTGTTTTAATTCATACATCCTGTAGTGAAGATAGTTAGGTCAAGCCCAAAACGTCATTTTCGCCAGACTCCAGTAACCTACCAGGCTATTATAGCGCGATGGTAGGGAAGGAGCAACCGAACGGGCATGATAATAGGTAACTTTACAGATTCGTGCTAAAGTCCTTTTAGCTCTAAGGTGTGACGCACTTCCATAGTATGACGCACATACCATGGCCTTCACGCCCGCGCACAAAGGCAACGCTTTCAGCTCCTCTCGAAATCAGGTGGGGAAACGAGGTAGCGGCTAAGGTCAGGGTGGCCACGCTGGGCCAGCAGCGTTTCGGCAATGATCTGCCGGCCGGTGAATTGCGTCGGGTTACTTTGCACGATTTCCAACGCAGCATCGGCCAGCAAGTCGGGCGAATACCAGGGGACGCTTTCATCAATGTGTAGCATGTCGGTGAAAACGCGCGTGGCCTGGGTATCGATGATATTAGCCGGCCAAAGGCTATTCACTGCAATGTGGTCAAACTCCAATTCTTCCGCCAGGCCAATGGTGAGATGCGTCATGGCAAACTTGCTCATCAGATAGCCAGTGCGACCGGCCCATGCCTCGGTAGTCAAATGGAGGCCGGTCAGCGGCGGCGACATGTTGATAATGTGGCCACCTCCGGATTGCTTGAGATAAGGGATCGCTTCGTGGCAGAGAATGAACGGCGCCCGGCAATTGAGCTGCATCATCAAGTCGAACCGCTTGACCGGCAATTCTTCCACCGGCAGCCAGAGAATCGCCCCGGCATTGTTCACGACAATGTCAATGCGGCCAAAACGTTCCACCGTGGCTTGCACCAAGTGCTGGATCTGGTCGGCAAACCGGACATCAGTCTGCACCGGCAACCCTACAGCGCCGAGGGCTTCCACTTCCCTGGCCGTGTCAAAAATCGTCCCCGGCAATTTAGGCGAAGAAACCACCGTCTTAGCACCGATGGCAATGTTCACACCTTGCGCCGCCAGCTTCAGAGCAATGGCTTTGCCGATGCCGCGGCTGGCGCCAGTAATGATCGCCACTTTTCCATGCAATTCTCCGCTCATACCCGAACCTCCTCGTTCACTTTGGCGTTTGCCGATGGAAATGTAACACACTCTAAGGGCGCGAGCAAACAACCGGCACCTTTAGCCGGCCGCGCCCTTCCCCGGGGGTGTATGCCATACGCTTTGTGAGCTTTCAGCTATCCCGCTGCGGCGACGAAAGCGCGCCGGGCTGCAGCGATGGTAGCGTCGATTTCGGAATCGCCGTGGGCGGCAGAGATAAAGCCCGCTTCAAACTGGCTGGGGGCGATGTAGATACCGTTTTCCAGCATAGCATGAAAATAACGGCCAAAAGCGTCAGTGTCGCTGCGAGCTACATCATCCCAACTATTCACCGGCCCCGCCTGGAAAAAGGTAGCAAACATGGTGCCGACGCCGGTTTGCGCCACCGGCACGCCGGCCGACTTGGCTGCGGCGGCAATACCCCGTGCCAACGTCTGCGCCCCCTGCACCATGCCGGCGAATACACCCGGCCGACGCAATTCTGCCAACGTTGCAATTCCCGCAGCCATAGCCAACGGGTTACCAGAAAGGGTCCCGGCCTGGTACATGGCCCCAGCCGGGGCTACCTGTTCCATGATCTCCCGCCGGCCACCGTAAGCACCCACCGGCAAGCCACCACCTATCACTTTGCCCAAGGTAGTGAGGTCAGGCAAGACATTGTAAAGAGTCTGCGCGCCACCAAGATGCACCCGGAAGCCAGTCATCACCTCATCGAAAATTAGCAGCGCCCCGTTCTTGGCAGTGAGTGCCCGCAGGCCAGGCAAGAAACCAGGCTGTGGCGGCACGACACCCATGTTACCGGCTACCGGCTCCACAATTACCGCCGCGATCTCCCGCGGATAGCGGCGGAATAATGATTGTACCGATTCTAAGTCATTGAACGGCGCGATTAGCGTGTCCTGTGTGGCGCCGCGCGGCACGCCCGGCGAGTCCGGCAGCCCCAACGTGGCCACCCCAGAGCCGGCTTGCACCAATAGCATGTCAGCGTGTCCATGGTAGCATCCCTGAAATTTGACGATTTTCTCCCGGCCGGTGAACGCCCGGGCCAAGCGCAAAGCGCTCATGGTAGCTTCAGTTCCGGAATTGACAAAGCGAACCATTTCCACAGAAGGTACCATCTCAATGATCATGGCCGCCAATTTAGTTTCCAAAACAGTGGGAGCACCATAACTGGTACCCCGGGCCGCTTGCCGACGGATGGCATCCACCACCGCCGGATGGGCGTGTCCCAATGCCAGCGGCCCCCAACTCAGAACGTAGTCGATGTAGCGGTTGCCATCCGCGTCGTAAAGGTAAGCGCCTTCACCTCGCTCAATGAAGAGCGGCTGGCCACCTACGGCCCGGAAAGCGCGCACTGGCGAATTGACACCGCCGGGAATAACGTTCCGAGCATCAGAAAAGAGTGTCTGCGAACGCTCAATGCTCATGCGTTGCCTCCTTTGTCTTAACAGTACTCACTAAAATATTGTACCCGCGCCTTCTTGAACTCGCGGGTGCTAAAGAGAAGCCGGTAGCGCTGCGGCGGCACGCCTAAAGCGGCTGCTAACTCGTCGGCAAGAGCCCGGCACTCCTCCTGGCTGTGAGCGTGAATCATGGTAAAAAGATTGTACGGCCAGTCCGGGTAAGTTGGCCGGCGGTAAATGTGGCTGATGGCGGTGTAAGCGGCTGCTCCCTCCGCCAAAGCGTCCACCTGTTCTTCTGGCAACTGCCAGACAACCATGCCGTTAGCAGTGAAGCCGGCGTTACGGTGCTGCAAGATGGCCGCGTACCGGCGCATGATACCCATAGCACCCATTTCTTGCAGCCAGGTGAAAATGTCCTCCGTTGATACGCCCAAACGGGCAGCCATTGTAGCAAATGGGTAT
>WFQT01000308.1 GCA_015486895.1 Anaerolineae bacterium | reverse complement strand
TCATTGGCCCGGAACCAGGTTGCCTGCTGGCGTACAAAGCGCCGGCTGCGCTGCTTCATCCCCTGGACTGCTTCTGCCAACGATATTTCCCCGCGCAGATAGGCGACCATTTCGCCGTAGCCGATGCCGCTCATGGCCGGCAGAGCCGGGTCGTATCCCGCCGCCAGCAGCCGTTTCACTTCGTCGATCAGCCCGGCGGCTATCATTTGCTCGATGCGTCGGTCAACCCGCCGGTATAGCTCCGGCCGGGGACGTGTTAACCCAATACGCAACACCCGGTAAGGCGGTGGGTCCTGCCGTTGTGCCGGTGACATTGGTTTTCCGCTCGCCAGGATCACCTCCAACGCCCGAATGACCCGGCGCACATTGCGATAGTCGATACGAGTGGCTGCAGCCAGGTCCATAGCTTGCAGCCAGCGATGCAAAAAAGTAGCCCCGCGCAGCGCGGCAATCCGCTCCAAAGCAGCCCGAAGTTGTGGCTGCGGTGGCACGGCCGGAATAGTCAGTCCCCCTAACACAGCTCGCACGTATAATCCGCTGCCTCCCACGATAAAAGGAACGTTCCCCCGCCCCACAATTTCTGCGATAGCTTGGTAGGCGAGCTTTTGGTAGATGGACAAAGTCAGCGGCTGATCCGGCGCTACCACGTCCAGCAAGTGGTGAGGCACGATGGCTTGTTCCTCAATGCTGGCTTTGGCGGAGCCGATATCCATGCCCCGGTACACCTGCCGCGAGTCAGCAGAAACGATTTCACCTTGGAAGCGTAACGCCAAACGAATGGATAGCGTCGTTTTGCCCACCGCCGTCGGGCCGACGACTGCGATCAAGGGCGGTTTGCGTTTGCCTGGCATTTCAGCATCCCTCCACGGCATCCGTCAGCAGCCGCATCTCTTGCAGTCGGCCACGGCTATCCATCTGGATAGTCACCACGTCTACCCGCCAGCTTCCTTCCCAATTGTATGTGTCCACGGCCCAAAGCGCTAATCTGGCCAAACGACCTTGCTTTGTGGGGCCAATAGAGGCCCCGGCGGACCCGAAACGGTCTCCCCTTCTGGTGCGCACTTCCACGACAACCAGGAAATCTCCGTCCTGAGCTAGGATGTCAATTTCACCCCAGCGGGAGGCATGCAGGTTTCGGCCTAAAATGGTGTAGCCGCGGCGAAGCAATAGTTTCGTGGCCATTTCTTCCCCGCGCCGGCCTAACTGCTGTCGTGCTTCAGTCACTGTCCATATCCGCGAGGGCGCGCAGGGGCGCCCAACTATGTCGGTGGATCGATGTCGCGCCCAAGCGGGCCAGCGCTTGCTGATGAGCAGCCGTGCCGTAGCCTTTGTGCCGGGCAAAGCCGTAGCCGGGGAACTCTTTGTCCAGGTGGACGAGCAGTCGGTCCCGGTACACTTTGGCAACGATGGACGCAGCGGCCACAGAGAGGCTAACCTGCTCGCCCCGGGGGAAAGCACGCTGGGGCAGCGTGATCTGGGGCAAGGTGATGTAGTCGAGCAGCAAATAATCGGCGGGTGGGGTGATAGCCGCCAAAGCCCGGCGCATGGCCAGTCGTGTCGCCGGCACGATGCCGTTGCGATCGATCTCTGCTGGCGTCGCCGATCCGACCCCCACAGCCACGGCTATTTCCTCAATGACGCTTAAAAGCTTTTCACGGGCAGCGGGCGTCAGTGTCTTAGAATCGCGAACGCCAGCAAGTTGCTGCCGTAACCGTCCCGGCTGTGGCGGCAGGATGACCGCCGCCGCGTATACCGGGCCGGCCCAAGCGCCGCGACCGGCTTCGTCTAAGCCTGCAACCAGTTGATAGCCCGCTTGCCAGGCGGCAACTTCTTCACGCAAACCGGGCTTAGCAATCATCACGCTCGCTTTCTCCATCTGGGCATTCCGTACGGCTCATCACCGGAATATCAATCCAATCTACATATGGAGCGGATTGTTAATCCAATGGGTAGAATTGCCCAGCCCAAAAGAAAAAGCGCAGGACACATTCCCTGCGCCTCCCTCCTTTCCACTTAAATGCAGACTAAAAAGCGTTACTGAGCAATGGCATTTTTGGTTTTAGCCACAGATTACCCGGGTTACACAGATAGAAAAAGGGAAATCAGTGCAATATGTGTGAATCTGTGGTTCATTTTCTTGCACCATGTACAAGAATTTCACTGGTAAGGTAATAGAATTCTACGGGAAATCAGACCAAAAATCTGGGCAATCTAGGATCGGAATTGCCTTGTTAAACAAAAAAGGACTTCCACCAGACTCCAATTATTCACCCTGCCTTTTGTTCAGGCGACGTTCTTTCAGGCGGGCTGCCTTGCCTTGCCGACCACGCAAGTAGTAAAGGCGACTGCGGCGTACTTTTGCTTTGCGTAGGACGTCTACTTTTTCCACCCGTGGGGAATGAAAGGGAAATGTGCGCTCCACCCCAATACCGTTAGAAGCAATGCGGCGGACGGTGAAGGAGCTATTCACACCACCACGCCGGATGCGAATAATCACACCCTGGAAGGGCTGGACGCGTTCATTTTTCCCCTCCACGATGCGGAAGTACACCCGGACGGTGTCGCCAGTTTCCAAAGCTGGTATATTAGGATTAGGCTCAGGTCGCTCAAGAGCTAATAACAAGTTTACCATGGTTGGTACCATCCTCTCTACCGAAAATCAAACAGGCGAGAAGTATAGCATGTCCTTCCCAAGGAACCAAAATCTGCTGGCTATGGTTCACCATTGCATTCTGGCATCAGCTCCTGAGCGTATTGCTTGGACAAGGTAAATTTTTGGGCTCAGGACTCTTGTTCCCCTGTTGCCTCAGCATCTTTTTGCGCTGCCAGCTTCGCTTTTTCCTCCTCCACAAGCACCCGGCGCAGGAACTTGCCCACTAAGCTCTTAGGGAGCTCGCTACGGAATTCCACCAGCTTGGGCACTTTATACGGGGCCAGGTTTTGGCGACAGAAGGCAATAATCTCATCAGCAGTGGCCTCTTCGCCCTCTTTGAGGACAATGTAAGCCTTGACCGTTTCGCCTCGATAGGGGTCAGGGACGCCGGCGACGACTGCTTCTTGCACCTTGGGGTACATGTAGAGGACTTCTTCGACCTCCCTGGGTACGATGTTGTAGCCGCTGGCAATAATCAAGTCTTTCTTGCGGTCGACGATGTAGAAGAAACCATCTTCGTCCATACGGGCGATGTCACCAGTGTGCAGCCAGCCTTCCTCGTTCAGCACCTGGGCCGTTTCTTCCGGCATGCGCCAATACCCTTTCATCACCTGGGGGCCACGCAGACAAAGTTCTCCTGGTTGGCCGACTGGCAGGACTTCGTCAGTCTCCAAGTCCACAATTTGCGCATCAACGTCCGGGAAAGGTACGCCGATGGAACCAGCTTTGCGAGTACCGTAGATTGGGTTGCAGTGAGTGACAGGCGCTGCTTCCGTCAAACCGTATCCCTCCACTAAGCGGCCGTGGGTAATTTCCTCAAAGCTCGTTTGCACTTCTACTGGTAATGGTGCCGCTCCGCTGATGCACGCTTTGATGCTGTGCAGATCGTATTGTTCGACATCAGGATGGTTGATGACGCCGATATACATGGCGGGAACACCGGGGAAGATAGTGCACTTTTCTCGCTGGATGATATTCATGACGTTCTCGATAGGACGAGGATTGGGCACCACAACCAAGTGACCGCCCGTATAGATAGCAAGGCTCATGGCCACGGTCATGCCGTAAACGTGAAAGAATGGCAAAGCTCCCATAACCCGCTCTTTACCTCTTTCCAATGTCGTCAGCCAGGCTGCAACTTGCATGGTGTTGGCAACTAAGTTCAGATGGGATAGTTGTGCAGCTTTAGGCACGCCAGTTGTGCCACCAGTATATTGAAAGAGAGCAATATCGTCCCCACTGACCTGCACGTCGGGCCGGGGAGCTGGCTGTTCTAAGAATTTATTCCAGGAGAAGAGCGACGGCTCCGGTTCGATCGGCACCATTAACCCTTCTTTGCTCAGCGTTTTCTCCGTCAACGACTTCCAGGGGAAAGAAAGCGTGTCCGAGACATCGGCAATAATAACTCGCTTGACCTCTGTATGTTCTCGCACTTCCTGGAGTCGTTGATAGAATGGGCTGAGCATAATGACCGTTTCGGCACCGGCATCGTGGAATTGGTGTTGCAATTCTCGTGCGGTGTAGGTGGGATTAGTATTGACTACAATGGCGCCGGCTTTAAGGATACCGTAAAAGGCAATGACGTATTGAGGCGAGTTAGGCAGCATGATGGCAACTCGATCCCCCGGCCGTACGCCTATGTTGTGCAAATTGCCAGCGAAGCGATCCGTTAACACCTTCAGCTCCCGGTAGGTCATCTTGCTGGCAATCTTGATGCCCAACGGCAGGTAGCGGAGAACCATTTCCACCGCAGTATTATCTGGGTATTCCTCTGCGGATTGATCCAACATATCGTATAGAGGGATGTCCGGGTAATCAATATGAGTAGGTACTCCCTCTTCGTAGTAAGCGAACCATGTCTTGTTCATGACTTCTTTCTCCTTCCAGTTATCTCAGACGATGCAATAAGGCCAGTAGCTATAGTGATTGATACCGGAAAAGTTGGGGGAATCGCGGGACCGTTCTAAAATAATGGTTTCTTCTGCAAATGGGCAGCAAATGACGCTATCAATAAACCAGCAGACCGGCAATAGCAATTTTACCGGTCCCGAACGGCCTAGTTGTAAATGGAGGTGATACAATGTAAGCAAATAGTGGCGCACAATGAGGCACAACGCACCATTGTTGAGGGCACGCTGGATCTCCCGAGGCCAGCTTCCAGGATAAACCCGTTTTGTAGAGAGGACATTCATCATCGTTCGCCTCATCTATCAATGATGCTGTTCTGTGCCTGACACCATTGCCCAGCTACTTCAACTCTTATTCCATTATAAACGAAGATGCTTATCATGTCAATGAAAAATATACCGGGCCAACAATTCCGAGCCTGAGAGTACCTCAGGTTGGATCATTTACGATGACTATAGGCTGGCGGAAATCCATCTTATAGTTCAACCCCAGATCGCACTGATTGCACTGATTTTCAGTGCAATTTTCGTATCTGCCCTGAAAATAGCCACAGACTGCAGGGCAGGTTGGCGACGACGTAGCCCCAGGCCCCACCGAGGACGCGATTCGCACCTGCTTGCACAGTCTCTTGCCTAACCTGGCCAAGGCAGAACCAAAAAACTCAACGCGGAGTCGCGAAGACGCGGAGCCACAAAGTCTCTTAACAACAATTCGGAAATTTACAAAAGCTTGGAATTGCTGGTACTGGGGAGTGAAGTCACATGTAACCTATTTCTGATCGTTTCATCGCCAACCATCTCTGTGGCAATCAGCTACAGCCAACCGTAGAATAGAGAAACATCCTGAACATTTGCAACTGAATTACTCCTTTGTCCTATATGCATTGAGGCATTCACCTCCTATGATAAATATAGAAAGATTGACAAGGAGGAAGAAATGACCCGACGCAGCTTGACGTTTTTGCTTATCATACTCCTTGTATTAGCTTTCCCGCTGGGCATTGCAGCACAACAAGATGAAAGCAACATCAACATCCTCGTGCGCTTTACCAACGGCGGACAGCCTAGACAGCAATTCACCGCCTTTGAGGGAACAGTGCGGGTTCGTCGGGTCATCCGTCCGTTGCACCTTGTTAATCTCCAGGTGCCTGCCAACAAAGTTGATGAGGTCATAAACGCCCTCGCTTCCCGGCCGGACGTCCTCTACGTAGAACGGGACGGTATTATGAAGGGCACATTTGTCCCCAACGATCCCGATTACAGCACACGACAATATGCACCCCAAACCATGAATATGGAGACTGCCTGGAACTATACTACCGGCTCGGGCAATGTCATTATTGCTGTTGTAGACAGCGGCGTTTCGCTGGACCACCCGGAATTTGCCGGGCGGGTCTTGCCGGGATACGACTTTGTCAACAATGACAACGATCCCAGCGACGACCAAGGCCACGGTACCCATGTAGCAGGCATTGCGGCCGCCGGCCTAAACAATGGCATTGGCATGGCCGGCATTTGTGGCAACTGCAAGATACTGCCGGTAAAAGTTCTCAACAACTACAACACAGGATTGTGGAGCGATGTTGCGGCCGGCATTACCTACGCTGCGGACCATGGCGCTAAGGTGATCAACTTAAGCTTAGGTGGCACCAGCGACTCGCAAGCAGTTCATGATGCGGTCCGTTACGCTACAGAAAAAGGCGCACTGGTGGTAGCCGCCGCCGGGAACGATGGCTCCAATGAGCTCTTCTACCCAGCGGCCTATACGGAGACAGTTGCGGTAGCGGCTACTGATTACCATGATGCTCACTGGAGCCTTTCTAACTACGGCAACTTCATAGATGTAGCTGCGCCGGGAGTGGCCATTTACAGCACCCTCTGGACTGCCGATGCCGGCAACAGTTATGGTTATAAGAGCGGCACTTCTATGGCAGCCCCACAGGTATCCGGGATAGCGGGGCTACTTTTTAGCCAAGATGGCAGCCGCACCAATGCAGATGTGCGCCAGTTGCTCACTTCCACTGCTGATGACCTCGGCGATCCAGGTTGGGATCCTTATTTCGGTTATGGGCGCGTGGATGGTGGGCGGGCGCTAGCCGCCGGTGCCGGCGCCTCCCTCGGTAGTATCAATGGTTTCACTTACAGCGATCCCAACGGTAATGGACAGCGGGACGCCAATGAGAACAGCCCCGTCCCCGATGTCACGCTGCACCTGCTAAACGCTGAAGGGCAGGTCGTGGACACTACCACCAGCACCGCAGATGGCACCTACCACTTTGACAACGTGACTGCAGGTAATTACCAACTGGATGCTGAGGCACCGGCCGGGCTTTACGTGACAACACCACACCCCACAGACATCATCGTTGGCAACGGCGAGGATGTTACCGGCGTGGACTTTGGGCTCATTGCCCCTACTAATGTCATAGTATTGGCATTCCAGGCTTATGCCGATAGCAATGGCGTACAGGTGAGTTGGTCGGCTATAGACGATGCGTTTATTGAAGGCTACACGTTAGAACGGTCTGACCGGGCTACAGGGCCGTGGCAAGTTGTTACTCGCCTGGAGCCCCTTATGACAGACCAATACACTGTTTTAGATAGAAAACCGCCGGCGGAACCGTCACTTTGGTACCGGTTGGTTGTGAATGAGGGGGAAAGCCAAGTAGTCGTTGGTCCCGTAGCGGTGAATGGCCAGGTTGTTACCCCCACTTCTTTCTTACCTACCGTTACACGCTAAATAGAGGTGAGATAGAAAGTTCAGTCATGATTCAAGAGAGCTATTTCCCATCTTGACAAATTTACTGAGACATTGCGGCTGATTAGGCCACGAAATGACATAGAATTACACGGAAAATTTTTGTCTTTAGCTTTTTCTGTGCCTTTCCGTGTTACTCTGTGGCCTTCTTTCTGGCCCTATTTGTCAAGGTTATTTCGATTCGAAATGAATCATGCCTATAAATTCCCATCCGCTGTAGCAGGCCTGTCTGCGTGCCCGCACAGGCAGGCCGTCGGCTCATGACGACTACCAAGAAACACGCCTGTTTCTTCCTGGACGAATAATTTTGTATTCGAAAATTACGGGATAGCTCCCTTAAAAACAACTTTACTGCCAAATTGCGAAGATGCATACTATTGGCCTTCGGTTATAGCACCGTTAACGTCACGAGGGTCTTTCATAATGACAATCTACCGT
>WFQT01000307.1 GCA_015486895.1 Anaerolineae bacterium | reverse complement strand
CAAAGGGGTACAAGTGCGCCCCGGCGATCAAGGGGATTTCCCCTCCTTTTACAAACTTTACGAGGAAACGGCGAAGCGGGACGGCTTTCTCATCCGGCCGTACGCTTATTACGAGACTTCGTGGCGGCTATTCTTGCAAGAGGGAATGGGCATGTTGCTGCTGGCTTATTTGCCGGCGGAAAAGGCTCCTGTAGCCGGCATCTTCTTGTTCCTCATGGACAAGAAAGCGTGGTACATGTACGGGGCTTCTTCCAACCGCGGGCGCAAGTACATGCCCAATTACCTGTTGCAATGGGAAGCCATGCGCCGAGTCAAAGCGAACGGTGTCATCCATTACGACCTCTGGGGAGCGCCGGAACAGTTACATGAAGCTGACCCTTTATGGGGCGTTTACCGCTTCAAAGCCGGCTTAGGCGCTGTTTTCCGGGCTGGTTTAGGCGCCTGGGACTACCCATTCCACAAACTGCCGTACCGGCTTTACCTGGACTTGCTGCCACGATTATTGGCGCTGCGCCGGCGGCTATAAGGGAGCCATTAGCCCCACTTTTAACCTGGCCGAGCCAGAGCCAAAAAGGCCAAACACTAATCGCACAGATTTCCACGGATCTTTAGTTCACTTAATCTGTGTAATCCGTGCGATCTATGGTTCATTTTCTCGCACCGTGTACAAGAATCTTACTGGTAAGATACCAAATATTGAGATGGTAACCCATCTGTGCTATAAATAGGACTGATAGGTCCTCACGGGACGCAGGTACACACTGATGCTGCTATTCCCAGCTACAGGAATCTGCATCCGGTTCTTAGTCATGGGGACAGTTAGAGTCAGGACGGTGTTATGGATACTTCTCCTCGGTTGCTAACAGCATTAGCCAACCTGAACAAAATCGGTGCGGCCGTCAACCGCATGAAAGTAACGGAGAACGGCCTGGAAGAGGTGCTGCGACTTATCGCTGACGGCATAGTTCAAGCTATTCCCGGGGCCGCGGCCCTGATTTGCACGTATGACGAGCAGAGCCGTAGCCCCGGCAGACTGTGCATCAACGCGGGGGAGCCCTCCTCGACCATGCAGGCCAATGCCCTCCGCCCCGATAGCCTCGGTGGGCAAGCCATCAGTCGCCGCCAACGAACACTTTCCTACGAAGAGCCAAGACCAGCAGCACACCCAACCCCCGCCGCGGCCGCTTGCCCCCTGATTGTGGCCGGGCAAGTTCTGGGCGTGCTCCTCATCGATCGCCGTGACAAAGCACCGTTCACGCCAATAGAACTGGCGCTGCTGGACAATTTTGCCAACCAGGCAGCCATCAGCATCCATCACGCCCGGCAATGGGAGCGCACCCAACGAGACCTGCTCCGCAAAGAGAAGGAGCTTGAGCGACTACGTCGTGCTGGGCTGCTCATCTCCTCCCGGCTGCGGCTGGAAGACACGTTAGAAGCCATCCTGCAAATGGCGCTGGAAGTCACCGAAGCCCAGTACGGCATTTTCCGACTGGTGGACAAGAGCGGCGAGAACCTGGTCACCCGGGCTGTAGCCGGGAAGCGTGCCAGCCAGCCATTAGTCAAGGCACTACCGATGAACGCGACGAGTGTCAGCGGCTGGGTAGCCACGCACCGCCGGCCATTGCGCCTCGACGACGTCCGGGCAGAGCCATGGTCTCGCATCTACTACCCCCTCTACCACGACCTGGAAATGCGTTCCGAACTGACGGTGCCCCTCATCGGCGCCAACGGCCGCTTGGAAGGGGTGCTAAACCTGGAAAGCCCGGTAGTGGGGCGATTTAGCGAAGAAGACAGCCTGTTGCTGCAATCGCTGGCCACACAAGCAGTTGTCGCCATTCAGGAGGCCCGTTTATTAGACGCCGTGCAGGAAATCACCGAGCAATTGTTGGCTTCGCCGGTAGAGGAAGTGTTTAGCCGCTTAGTGATCTTTGCCTTAGAGCTGCTGGACGCTTCCGCCAGCGCCATTTGGAGGTTGCAAGGGGAAGAAATCATCCTCCAGGCGGCCAGCGGTGGCTACGTGCGAGGGGAACGACTGCCGCGCCACGGCAGCCTTACGGGGGAAGCAATCAACCGGCAGGGGCCGGTAACTGCGGCCGACGTGCGAGCCGACCCCCGCTTCCGACGGCAAGATTTGGCGCGGGCGCAAGGGTGGCAACAGGCATTGCTGGTGCCACTACTCGTCGACAACGGTGAAATGCCGGTTGGCGTCTTCAGCGTCTACGGCGTCGGCGACGAGGGCAACCACTTAATTACCTCCGATTGGGACAAGAAAGTGCTCACCATTCTGGCTCATTACGCTGCTTTAGCGGTGCAGAATGCCACCCGGCAGGAAGCGTTGCGATCGGCACAAGAGCAACGGGCCGTCGCCGAGGCATTCGCCGCCGTGGGCGATGTAGCGGCCAACCTGCTGCACCACCTGAACAACAAAGTCGGCATCATTCCGGTGCGGGTAGAAGGCATTCAAGATAAATACGGCCCGGTGCTGACAGCTTCCCCCTATTTGGCCGAGAACCTGGCCGAAATAGAGCGCAGCGCCACCGACGCTATGGCCGCCGTCAGTGAGAGTCTCTCTCTGTTGCGTCCTATCCATTTAGCGCCGGTAGACGTGGAAACGTGCGTACACGCTGCAGTCGCTGCGGCTAACTTGCCGCCGGAGATTAGCGTTCAACTGGAAGGACTGCAGGGTTTGCCAGCGGTGACCGCCAGCGAGCCTAGTCTGCGTCTGGTCTTTGTGAACTTGCTGGAAAATGCAGCTCATGCTATGAAGGGCAAAGGGGAAATCGCCATTCGCGGCAAAGTGCGAAACGATCGCATAGAACTCCACGTCAGCGATAGCGGTCCAGGCATCCCTCGAGATCTGCACAACAAGATTTTCGAGTGGAACTTCTCCGGCCGCCGCGGTCGAGGCAAATTGGGCTTCGGCCTCTGGTGGGTGAAAACCTTGATGGCCCGGCTCAATGGCTCCATCGCCGTGGAAAGTGACGGGCAGAACGGCGCAACTTTTCGCCTGTGGTTACCCCGAGCGGAGGCGGAAAGATGAACCAGCGGGAGATACGAGCGTTAGTCGTCGAGGACAATAGCTCCTGGCAACAAATTCTCCAAGAGCTTTTAACGGATTTAGGGCTCAAAGTAGACATTGCTGATAGCTATGACGTTGCCCTAGCAGCCATCCGCGCCAATCCCCATCGCCTGGCTATTGTGGATCTCTCTTTGGGCAGCAGCGGCTATCGCAACCAGGATGGATTGCAAGTGCTGGCTGCCATTCGGCAGCACGACCCGGCCTGCGCCACCGTCCTCCTTTCGGGCTACTTGACGGTAGAAGTAGCCGTGGACGCTATGAAAGAATACGGCGCTTACACTTCGTTGCGCAAAGAGACTTTTCGCCGCAAACAGTTACAGGAACTGGCACACAGGCTGTTAGCAACGGCACCAATCCCGGCTAATACCCCAGCCGCTAATGTGGCACCAGCGCCGGCAGCGAAGAACAACGGAAAGCCAGAGCTCTTAGGTCGGGCGTTAGTAGTGGAAGATAACGCCGGCTGGCAGAGTGTTTTGGCCGAGCTACTGGCCGAAAGCGGCATTGCAACTCAGAGCAGCAACAGCTTCGGCGAGGCGTTAGGCTACCTGCGCCGGGAAAAGTTCCTGTTGGCCGTGGTGGACCTCTCCCTGGCCAGCTCCATCGCCCCGGAAAGCAACCGGGACGGGTACCGGGTCTTGGCTTACGCCCGGGAAATTGGCCTGCCCACCGTGGTAGTCAGCGGCAAAGCCGACCCATCACAAGTAGAAGAGACTTACCGCACCTACGATATTTTCGCTTATCAAGAGAAACAAGCTTTTGAGCGAGAGACTTTTCGCCGCACTGTACAGTCCATTCTGCGCCAACGGCCACCCCGCGAGACAGGTTTAGAGCTACTGACTCCCCGGGAGCGAGAAATCCTGTCGTTATTAGCGCAAGGATTGAGCAATAAAGAAATCGCCCGGGCGCTGACCATTTCCACTAACACGGTCAAACAGCACTTGAAATCCGTGTTTTCCAAACTAAACGTCACCAGCCGCTCTGCAGCCGTAGCGAAAGCGATCAGTGCTGGGATTAAAGTGAGGCCGCCAAGATGACCCCGGCAAACGGCGGCCAGATTGACCTGGCAGCATCCCACAACGGCCTGTTGCGGCGCTTTCTGGCCGGAGAGAAACTGAACCCGGAAACAGTGCCGGCGCTTTTGGCCCCAGCCCACTTTCGCGATGAGCGGACAGCATCCATGCGGCTGCGGCAATTGGCCTTAGGCAAAGCGGAGCAGGCAGCGTTAGCTCACTTCTTGCCCCACTTCCTGCAGGCTCTAAACCAGACCCAGCGGCCGGACCGCGTTTTAGCCGTCTTCCAGCGTTTCTTAGACGCTGCCCCCGACACAGCCAAACTGCTACACTTTCTAGCCCAGCGGCCTCGGAGCGCCGATACTCTGGTTACCCTTTTCGCCGGCAGCCAATTCCTGACGCAAATTCTTCTGCGCCACCCGGAATATCTCCTCCGCCTGATGGACCGCCAGGCGCTAACCAGGGAGAAAGGGGTCACTGAAATTGTCGCTGCGGCGCATTCTGCCACCGCCGGCGCGAGCAAGCTAACGACCAAAATGGACGCTTGGCGACGTTACCAGCGCTGGGAGCTGCTGCGTATCGGCCTCTGTGACTTGCAAGACTTCTGGGACCTGGCGACGGTGACTGCGGAGCTTTCCTGCTTAGCCGAAGGCATGGTGCGCGTGGGACTGGAAATCGCCGCGGCCGAGACAAACACGCCGCCGGAGCAGTTTGCCGTCCTGGCTTTGGGCAAATTGGGTGGCCAGGAGCTGAATTACAGTTCCGATATCGACTTGCTCTTCCTGGCCGCCGATTCCGCCCGCCCTTACTTCCGCTTAGGCGAGATGCTCATTGATCTTCTCACTCGGACCACCGGGGAAGGCTTTCTCTACCGGGTGGACATGCGGCTGCGGCCGTGGGGACGGTCGGGGCCGCTAATTGCCACCGTTGGCGGCTACCTGGACTATTTGCAGCACCACGCTCATTTGTGGGAAAAGCAAGCGCTGCTCAAAGCAAGGGCCATCGCCGGAAACGTTGCCATGGGAATGGACTTCCTCCGCCGAGCAGAACCGTTGGTTTTCGGCCATTCCGGCGAAGAAGTGCGAAACAGCGTTTACCGGATGAAGCAGCGCATTGAGGAAAAGCTGGAACGCCGGGGAGAATCGTGGGGAGAAGTAAAACGAGGCCGGGGCTCCATCCGCGATATCGAGTTCATTAGCCAATATTTGCAACTGGCTTACGGCGACCGCTATCCAGACCTTCATACCCGTAACACTTTGGACGCTTTAGCCAAGCTGCGTGCTCACAAGCTGATCGCCCCGGAAGAGTACTTAGTTTTGACGGATGGCTACACTTTTCTGCGCACGGTGGAACACCATTTGCAGTTGATGCACAATCGGCAGACCCATCTGCTGCCCGACAACGCGGAGGAAATGGCTAACTTAGCACGCCGCCTGCGCTTCCAGGGAGATAATGCCGGTGGCCAACTTGTCGCTCGTTACCAAGGGGCCAGCATTGCCATCCACGCCATTTATCAGCGTTATATGGAAGAGAGCGCTATGACAAATAAATCAGAGCAAAGGGCATCGTCACCAGGAGGAAAAGCACGCATTGAGCGGATGGATATCTCTTATCGGGAAACATTCACCCCCGAGGAGATGGCCCGTCACGATCAGATGGCAGCTAAGCTTTCAGCGCTAAACCTGGTACAAGTAGAAGCGATCCCACTGTCGGATGGCCGTTGGCAGGCTACCGTGGTGGGCTACGATTATTTCGGGGAGCTCTCCCTCATTTGCGGCTTGATGCTGGCTTACGGGCTGAATATCTTGGCCGGGGAAATATTCACCTCGGAACCAGCGCCGCTGCCCTTGCCAACAAGGCAACGGCGGACGGGACAGCCATCGCCTCCCCGGCGGTCGCTCACCCGGCGCACGATTGTCGACGTGCTGACGGTACACCCGGTACAAGGCGACCTCTCCGCGGATACCTGGAACAAGTACGCCGCCGATCTCAACAATTTGCTGCATTTATCAGAAGATGGGCGTTATCAGGAAGCACAGGGCGAATTAGCAAAATTGGTAGCCGGCTCACTGGGACAACAAGATGCTCTGATTACTACCTTGCACCCGGTAGATATCGAAATCGACAATGAAAGCTCCACGAAATACACCATTTTGCGCATCGATACCCCGGACACAGTAGGAT
>WFQT01000306.1 GCA_015486895.1 Anaerolineae bacterium | reverse complement strand
GACGTTAGTAGTGCGCAAAGCGGCAAAAGCGGCGGGTTTGACCGGCAAGGTGACGCCGCACACGCTGCGACACTCTTTCGCTACACATTTGTTGGAGGGGGGTGCCGATTTGCGGGTTATTCAGGAACTCATGGGGCACGAGCGGTTAGGCACTACCCAGATTTATACTCACGTCAGCCCTGAGCATTTGCGGTCTGTCTACGAGCATGCCCATCCCCGGGCTCGGTCGAATCGGTGACGGAGACGAGACCTTCTCCAAATCGAGTGGTTGACATGAGAGAAGAATCCCGGTGACAAAGAAGCGAGTGTTGGTCGCTATGAGCGGCGGGGTAGATAGCTCCGTGGCGGCGGCGTTGCTACTGGAACAGGGATATCAGGTTGAAGGGGTAATGATGCGTCTCTGGGCGGAATCGTTGCCCGGGGAACGAGCGGAAAACACTTGCTGTTCCCTTGCTGCCCAGGCAGATGCCCGAAAAGTGACAGAGCGGCTGGGTATCCACTTGCGGATTATTGACATGGCCATGCTCTTTAAGCAGTTAGTGGTCGACCCCTTTGTCGCCGCTTATGCTGCTGGCTTGACACCGAATCCCTGCCTGGCGTGCAATCGGCGATTGCGTTTGGGTTTGCTTTTAAGCTATTCTTTAGGGCAGGGCGCGGATTACCTGGCGACCGGCCATTATTGTCGTATTGGCCGGGATGAGGCGGGGCGCTACACATTACTGCGGGGCGTTGATCGGCAGAAAGACCAGTCGTATGTGCTGCACATGGCCCAGCAGGAGCATTTAGCCCACTTGTTGTTCCCGGTGGGCGTGTATGAGAAAAGGCAAATTCGCCAACGGGCTGTAGAGTTGGGCTTGCCCGTGGCGCAGAAGCCGGAAAGCCAGGACCTTTGTTTTGTGGCGGATGACTATCGCAATTTCTTGCGCCGTCATGCCCCGGAGATTTTGCGCCCCGGGCCCGTAGTCCGCCGCGATGGGGAAGTGGTTGGTTGGCATCGGGGGCTTCCTTTTTACACGGTCGGCCAGCGGAAGGGATTGGGCATCGCTGCCAGGGAACCGTTGTACGTACTGGAATTGTGCCCTGAGCGCAATGAACTGGTTGTGGGCACGGCCGCGGAATTGGGGCGCCGCACTTTGGTGGCACAGCGAGTTTCGTGGGTGGCTGGCACCCCTCCATCATCCCCGGCCGTAACGGCGAAAATTCGTTATAAAGCGGTGGACGCGGCTGCGGAGCTATCGCCGCTGGACCATGATCACTGGTTGGTGCGCTTCGACTCGCCCTTACGGGATATTACCCCGGGCCAAGGGGTGGTTTTTTATCAGGGTGAGCGTTGTTTAGGCGGCGGTTTGATTAGCCGGGAGAGGGTAGATGAATAGCAGTGATTTTCTCTTGGGCTTCCTGGTGGTGTTGTTACTAACCTTTGCTTTTGGCACCTGGCAGGCCCGGAGACCGGTGGATTTGTTATGGTTGGCGTTAGGGGCGCTGGTTGGCTTTGCTGTAGGCCAGGGCTTGGCCGTGTTGTTGGATTGGCGGTGGTGGCCTTATGGCCAGTTACGCCTGCTGCCAGATATCGTCATCGCTGTAATGGCACTTTTTTTGGTGCAATGGTGGCGCTATGGCCGCAGCAAGAAAAAGTGATGTGAAACTGCTTTGTAGCCTTGTCCAGAGCCTACTGGGAGATGAGGTCACTGGGCGGTCTTCAGGCCATGGTTTGGAATGCCCGCCACCGGAAGTTGTCAGAGGCAGGAAAATGCATTATAACTAAACTAAGTGTGGGCATTTGCCTTAGCGACAGAAGAAACTTATTTGGGCCTTTGTGGTGCCTGTAAACGAGGTGTTGCCCGTGATTGTAGTGCGAGAGGAGATTCGGGACAATGGCAACGGTACGTGACATCGCGATTATCATCTTAGCCTTTGAGTCCTTTGTAATCGGTGTGGCCCTGATTTTCTTGACCTGGCAGCTCTACCGGCTGGTGAAACTATTGGAGCAGGAAATCAAGCCGTTAGTGGCCTCTTTGCAAGACACGGCCCAGACGGTGCAAGGGACGGCCCATTTTGTTAATGAGTCGGTGGTAACGCCCACGGTGAAAGTTACCGCCGCCGCAGCGGCAGCAAAACAGACGGTGCGTTTCCTTTGGAAGACGAAAATGGGCTTTGCCAGGAAAGGAAAGGAGGAAGTAGCTTGAAAACCTCATTTTTCCTTGGCTTTTTCGTGGGAGTGGCCGTAGGTATTTTGGTGGTGAAGGAATTGGCCGGTGAAGCAGATGAAGTTGCGGACTTGGTTGGTAGTGTGGCCCGGCAAGCGAAGCCATTGCAGGAACGAGTAGAGATACAAGGCCGGCAACTGAAAACTAAACTTGAGGAACAGACACAGGCGGCAAAGGAGCGTCTTTTGTGAGTATTCCTTTGGTTGATTTGAAGCAGCAATACGCGGCGCTGCGCCCGCAGATGCAGAGTGCGATGCAGCGCGTTTTAGAAAACACGGCATTTATTTTGGGGCCGGAAGTGCAACGTTTTGAGGAGCACTTCGCCGATTACTGTCATGCTAAGCACGCTGTCGGTGTTGCCTCCGGCACGGCGGCGTTGGACTTGTCGTTGCGCGCCGTCGGCGTTGGCCGCGGCGATG
Organism: Anaerolineae bacterium; assembly: GCA_015486895.1. GTDB lineage: Bacteria > Chloroflexota > Anaerolineae > JAADDB01 > JAADDB01 > S014-12. Next base: position 21,086 of record WFQT01000306.1, on the reverse strand, counting down.
AAGTGATCACTACCCCATTCACATTTGTCGCGACGGCAGAAATGGTGGCAAATTTGGGTGCTAAGCCCATTTTTGTCGACATTGATCCTGAGACCTATGACATTGACCCTGATGCAATCGAAAGTGCTGTGACGCCACGCACGAAAGCGATCATTCCGGTGCACCTTTTTGGCCAGCCGGCGGATATGGATCATATCAACGAAATTGCTCGCCGCCACCATCTGTGGGTTATTGAAGATGCTGCTCAAGCCCACGGTGCAGAGTATAAAGGACAGCGCACCGGTACTCTGGGCGACATAGCTTGTTACAGCTTTTATCCCAGCAAAAACTTAGGCGCTTACGGTGACGGTGGGGCGGTGGTGACCGACGACGACGCGTTGACGGAGAAAGTGCGCCTGCTCCGCCACCATGGCAGCAGTGACCGCTATCACCACCAGATCTTGGGCCTTGGCGAGCGGTTAGATAGCATGCAAGCGGCTATTTTGGACGTGAAATTGCCCTATTTAGATGCGTGGAATGAGGGACGCCGACAAGCTGCTTCTCGCTACAATCATCTTTTTGCCAATTCGCCGGTGGTGACACCGGCAGAACACCCGGATGTGCGCCATGTCTACCATTGTTACGTGGTGCGCACACCGGATCGCGAGGCGGTGACAAGAGCCCTGAGTGCTGCTGGGATCGGTTATGGTATTCACTACCCACTTCCGTTGCATTTGCAGCCGGCGTTCGCCTATCTCGGTTACGGGGAAGGGGATTTTCCTATTTCGGAGGCTTGCGCTCGTGAAGTCATCAGCCTGCCTATGTTCCCCGAAATCAGCGCCGAGCAGCAAAATAAAGTGGCGGCGACCGTTCTGGGCGCGCTCTCCTGAGGGCCATGGCCGGAAAGCGTTTGTACCTTCGCCGTCTGTTGGCCTGGTTACTATTGATGCTGCTGGTTCTGGGCGGCTGGGGGCTGCGGCTCTATCAACTGGATCGACAAAGTATCTGGTATGACGAAGCGGTCAGCATCCAAAATAGCAGTGCTCCATTTTCAAGACAGGCAACGCTGGCCGCCCATGATAATCACCCTCCCTTGCATGCATACCTCCTTTGGTTAAGCGAGCGTCTGAGTGGCCGGTCCGCCTGGTCGGCCCGCTTCCTTTCTGCCTGGAGTGGCTTTCTGTTGCTGCCGCTGCTGTTCGCTTTTGGCCGCCGCTGGTTCGGGGAGGAGGGTGGCTTGCTGGCCCTTTTGTCAGGAGCAGCATCGCCGTTGCTGGTTTATTACGCTCAAGAAGCGCGCATGTACGCGTTGGTGACCGCTTTGGCGGCGGCGACTCTATGGTTATTCATCCGCTGGCTGCATCGTGGCCCTGCCTGTGGTCGCTGCTGGCTGGGGACTGGTTTCCTGCTTTTGGGGGCACTTTACGCTCATTACAGCGCTTTTCTCCTGCTGCCGCTCTTTTACGTTGCCCTGCTCTGGCGCTGGCGCCGGGATAACGACCGGCGCTGGCTATGGCAGGGGGGCAAGCTAACCTTACTGCTCTTACTTGGCTATTTGCCTTGGGCTGTGGTGCCATGGCAGCGAGCAGAGCAAGCGCATGGTTATCTCCAAGGTATATTGCAATGGCATTTGGCTCTGCGGGCCTGGCTGGAAAATTTCACCTGGGCGGCTACGGAAACGGTCCTGGAGCCAGTAGCTCTGCGCTTTTTGCTGGTGTTCCTGCTGATCTTCTTTTTGTCGCTGGCCGCCTTGCTCTGGGAAACCTGGCGTCAAGGGAAAGTATGGCGTTGGTTCTTCCTGGCTGGCTGGCTCTTTTTGCCGCCGTTCTTTTTATTCCTCATGGCTTACCGGGTGCCAAAATTTCATCCCCGCTACTTATTGGTAAGCTATCCGGCCTGGTTGTTGCTTCAAGTTGGCGGTCTCCTGGCGTTGTGGCATTGGCCGCGCCGGTTCACTTTTTTGGGGAAAGGGGTTGTAGCGGCGAGCTTGTTCTTTCTTTTAGGCACGAACAGCTACGCATTGCATAACTGGTTCACCGATCCCGCTTTCAGCAAACCGGATTTCCGCGGCGCTGTTACCTATTTGCAGGTGAACCGGGCTCCGGATGAGCCAGTGCTGCTTCTCTCTGGGCATATGCGCCCGGCGGTGGCATACTATGCCCCGGGGTTACCGGTTATCCCTCTGCCCGACGCTGGCCTGCTAAATGTCAACAAAATTATCCGGCCTGATGTAGTGCAAGTGTTGAATGAGAAAGTTGCTGGTCACGCCGGGGTCTGGCTGCTGCTCTGGCAGGACGACATTGTTGATCCTAATGGCATTGTCTCCCATTTGCTCGCCCGGCAGGGGAGGGAAATGCCGGTCTCGGCGAGCTTTTGGCATTTGCGATTGCGTCATTTTCGCCTGCCTCGGGGCGTCCGTTTCCAAGCTGTGCCGGCTGTGTCGCTGGATGTCCTTTTTGCCAGGAAAATAGCCCTTGTCGGCTACACGCAGCGGAAAAGTGATGAGGTGACCCTTTATTATCGCGCTTTGCAGCCCCTATCGTCGGATGTGAAGATCTCCTACCGGTTGCTGGATGGGGAGGGCAACCTGTGGGGTGAGGGAGATCGCCGGCCGGCCGGCTACAACGATCCTGCTTTCCGTTGGCAGCCGGGAGAATTGGTACCCGGCTATATTGCTTTGCCCGCCGGGCCGGGAACGCCGGCCGGTGAATATCATTTGGCGCTGAGGTTGTACGACACCACTGCGCCTCACGGGTGGGATGCCTTGGCAGCCGACGGGCATTTCTTGGGGAAAGAAGTGTTCTTGCCGGTGAAGTTGTCTCGTCCCCGGCCCGCTACAGCTGCTGATTTGCTGGCGGATGCTCAGGCCGTCCCGGCAATGGGCATGACGGTTGCTCCGGCTTACTGGCAGTTGGTGCCGCCGTCGGGTGAGGCGGGGCAGCGGCTGCACTTAGATGTTTGGTGGAAGGGGAAACGTTCGCCGCTGCCGACGGATCGCTGGCGTTGGATGTTGCGCTCGTCCGGTGGTGAGGAAGTGGCCGGGCCCTGGCGTTCATTGACCGCGGCGCCGGCGCTTTCCTGGACGGCGGCTGATTTGCTGCACACTCAAGCGTTTATTCGCTTGCCCCGACAGGAAGGGGTTACGAACTGGCGGTTCTTCCTATCTTGGCAGGGGAGCGCTGGCGTTGTGCATGAGCGGGAGCTGGCAATATTGCCGCTGCAGCCTGGCCACCGTGTCTTCCACTTACCGCCTTTGCAAATTCCAGTTTCCGCTGAGTTCGGCGGCCGCTTGTTCTTGGCTGGTGTAAACGGCTTGCCGCAGCAAGGGCACCCCGGCGAGAAATTAACGTTGACTTTAGCATGGCAGGCGGTGCGGGAGATGGATCGTTCTTGGACCGGCTTTGTGCATCTATTGGGACCGGATGGCCGTGTTGTTTCCCAGGATGATTGTTTGCTTGGCGGCGAGCGCCATATGACCGCAAGTTGGTTCGCTGGGGAAGTAGTGATAACAACATTCCGGTTAGCTATTCCCATTACCGCGTCACCAGGCAGCGCCTATCGGTTAGAGGTGGGTGTTTATGATGCCGGGGCTCCTGGGTTGCCGCGCTTGCCTCGCTCCGATGCCGGGGCGAAATCCGGAGAGACGGTTTCCCTTTTGCCCTGGCAGATCGTTCCTTAGCATCTAATAACAAGGTACTGTTTGACGCCGGTTTCTCTGAAAATGGAATACAGATTAACACAAATGAACTCTGAGCTTATTCTCATCCGCTGTGGTGTGTCGTAGGCCCATGATAGCTGTTCCGAAAATAGGACGCTGATGACGCAGATGAACGCTGATTTCCGCAGATTCCTAAGAAATCATCTGCGTTAATCTGTAGAATCAGCGCAATCAGCGTTCTTATTTTCGTCGTTATGTGGTGAGCGGAGGCTCATGACGACTCCTACGGAAAACAGGAAGAAAAGTTTAGACGACTACTAAGGACAACCCATGGGTCGCTCCTCCTGTCGGTTTTGTGTGTTCGAATCCTTGTTTTTTCAGTGGTTGTTGACTTGCTTCCTCTACTTGGAGGATTTGTTGTCTGCTGCAAATCCTGCTATAATGAAGAAAACAATCAGCGGACTTTTTTGGCCTCACATATTTTATCCGCATCCATGGTGATCAACGTGCATAGAGCTAAAGCGCTATACCGGTTGCAGCAAATCGACTTACAGATCGCTCGCAATGAGAAGCAGTTGTCCGCATTGCGAGCGCAGTTGACCGAGCCGGAAACATTGTCAACTACAAAGGAGGCTCTCACCAGTTTGCGCCAACAGTTGCGCCACAGCGAAACAGAGCTGACCGATGCAGAATTGACTACCCAAGGATTGGAAGCTAAGATTAAGCAGATAGAATCCGCTCTGTACAGTGGTCGTGTGACCAACCCCAAAGAAATTGCCTCTCAACAAGCCAATGTCCTTAGTATGAAGAAACATTTATCTGCGCTGGAAGACCGTCAGCTTGATCTCATGATGCAATACGAACAACTGGAAGGGCAGGAGCAAGAATTGCAGCATACCCTCAAGACGGAAGAGTCTCGTTGGCATCAGATCCTATCGCAGTTGCTGGCAGAGATTGAGCAGGTGGAGCAAGTGCTTGCAAAGCTGCAATCTGATCGCCAGGCTCTGGTGGATTCCATCGCAACTGCTGATTTGCAACTTTACGAACACCTTCGGGCGCGGAAAGGTGGCATTGCTGTTGCCCGATTGGAGGATCATCGTTGCTCTGTTTGCGGAATTTCTGTGCCGGAGAGCATTCAACAAGCTGTAATGTACGGCGGTGATCTTGCTTATTGCGGTAGTTGTGGGCGTATCCTGAGCCCGTCATGATGCTGCTTGTTTTGCATAGATAGCTGTCCGATTGTTCGGTGAAATTCTTGTACATGGTGCCAGAAAATGGACCACAGAATTGCACGGATTACACAGATTGAATATGCCAAAGATCCGTGAAAATCTGTGCAACCCGTGGTTGACTTTTTGGTTCTCGCTCGGCCAGACTGGAATGAGGGAAATACGGAAGCTATTTTCATAGCTCAACCTATTTGGAGCACTTCTGGTCGTTTTTTCTGTCATTGATTGCAAAGGAGGTGATGAGAGGGCGGCGTGATTCAAGCTGTTAAAACGATAATTTGCCGTTTCCCATGGAAGTATTGTCAATGTGGGGTAGTTTGTTCCGAATTCGAAGAGGAAGGAAGAATTAAAATGCGTACGAAGTTATTGCGGCTGTTTACCTTGCTCATGGTGGTGGCGTTAGTAGTGCCCCTTAGCGTCGCTGTAGCTGACGCACCGATGACAGATAGGGGTCAAGGTCAAGTAGCGGTGCCGGCTCCTGCTCACGCCCGCTACATTGTTCAGTTAGAAGGTGTTCCGCTGGCTGTTTATTACCAGCAGATGGGCGGTATTCGAGCGATGGCTACCAATAATAAATTGGACGTCCATGCTGCCGCCAGTCAAGCGTATGTTCAGAAATTGCGCCAGAAGCAAATGGCTGTTTTCCATGCCATGAAGGAAGCGGTGCCGGGAATCAGCATGGCCCAGTACCGCGATCAATTTGGTAAGTTGCATGAGCTTTCCTACCAGATTGTGCTGAATGGTTTTGCTATCAGTCTCCCTAACGCTAACCGTGAGACTTTTATCCGTCTTTCCCGCGTGCCAGGCGTCAAGCTAATTACGGTTGAGCACCGGGTCACGCCGAACTTGGAAATAGTGAATCCGTTAATCGGTTCGCCGGCTGTTTGGGATGCTTTGGGGGGGGTAGCGAATGGCGGCGCAGGCATGAAGATTGCTGTCATTGATACTGGTATTGATCCTAATCATCCTTTCTTTGATCCCACAGGCTTTGCCTACCCGGCGGGGTACCCGAAGGGTGATAGCCGCTACACGACGCCTAAAGTGATCGTTATGCGCGGTTATTATCGCCCGGACGACCCACCCATAGCCCCGGCACCGTTACCGGCGAACCCTCATGGTACCGGTACGGCCGGTGCCGCAGCCGGTAATGCCAACACAGTGGCCAACGTGAATGGTGTTAATGTTACGGTAAGCGGTGTTGCACCGGCGGCTTACCTGATGAGTTATCAGATCTTCTATCCTTCTGCTAATAGCGATGGCGTGTATGCCAGCGATCCAGAGACGGTGAAAGCCATTGAGGATATGGTTGCAGATGGAGCCGATGTCGACAACAATAGTTGGGGTGAGACAGCTTTTGTGCCGTTAAAGGATGGTTACAATCCTGTCATTGATGCGCTGAATGCGGCGTCCCAGGCTGGTGTCGTAGTCGTGAAGAGTGCCGGCAACAGTGGTAGAGGCGGACAGGCGACCGTGGGTGGCAATGATCAGCCTGGCAAGGCCATTAGCGTTGGGGCAACGGATAACACTCGCGCTTTTGGCAATGAAGCGGCGATTGTGGCTCCCACACCCATTCCTGATACTTTGTCCAGCATGTTGGCTTCTCCAGCCGGTTTTGGCCCTTCCCTGGATGCCGATTTCGGCCCGGCTACGATTGTTAGCGTTGATCGGGTTGACCCGGGGAACGGTAAAGCTTGCAGTGCCATTACTGACCCAAATGGCTTGCTCAACGGCAATGTTGCTTTGATCAGCCGTGGTTCCTGCCGTTTTGACAGTAAGGTGAAGCATGCCCAGGCGGCAGGTGCGACGCTGGTGGTGATTTACAATAATATAGCCGATGCGCCTCCTATCACCATGGGTGGTAGTAGTGAAGGTGTTACCATTCCGGCAGTTATGATCGGCAACCCGCAAGGGTTAGCTTTGGCTGCTTTTGAGGGCGATCACCCCGGCGAGGTGCAGATCACTATTTCGGCCACGACAGCTCGCCTCCTCAATGTCAATGCGCCGGATATCATGACGACTTTCAGTTCCCGCGGCCCTGGCTTCCCGCTGGACAAGGTCCTGCCGGATGTGGTCGCTGTCGGTCAGAAGTATCTCACTTCTTACTCCTTGGCTGGCGGTTGGGACGTTGTGGCCGGCACCAGCTTTTCCGCCCCGACGGTTGCCGGCGCTGCGGCTTTGCTCCGCGATTTGCATCCTGACTGGACACCGGCCCAGGTGAAAAGCGCCATCATGACCACTGCCAAAGTTTCTGTTTATGATGATTACGGCCAGACGCAGTTGGCTGGCGTTCTGGAGCGAGGCTCCGGTCGTTTGCAGGTAGATAAAGCGATGGATCCCGGCCTGACATTGGATAAGCCGAGTATTTCCTTTGGTTTGTTGCAGCAAGGCGCGAATTCAACAATAATGGTAAACGCTAAAAGTGTTGCTACGACTGACTTGACTTGGAATCTGTCCGTGACGGATCCCATGACTGTTGGCGTTAGCACCAGTGTGAGTTCATTAGCATTGGCCGCCGGCGGCTCCGCTTCCTTTGATGTGGTTATTAACGTGCCGACTGGCATGACGCCGGGGGATTACCAGGCATGCATTACCATGACTGCCGGTGACTACACCGCTCATATCCCACTGTGGGTACGAGTGCAAGCGCCTAAAGGCCCGGCAGAGGTATTGTTGATTGACGACGACGGCAGCTTGCTCCAGCCGGCGTTCTTCGGTGTTGATACGGTGGATTACCGCTCGTACTTTACCATGACCTTGGATGCCATGGGGGTTACTTACGACGTCTGGGATGCCGATCGAGGCTGGTATTTTGGCCCCTCCGGTTTGCCGGATGTGGCAACGCTGCAGAAGTATGACAAGGTGATCTGGTTCACTGGTGATAGTTTCTTGACTTACTACGACGTTTCTGCCGACCCTACGGATCGTGATGCTCTTCTGGATTATTTCCACAACACGCCAAATGCGAAGCTGTTTGTTACCGGCCAGGATTGGAGCGGTTACTACGATAGTTGGTCGAAAGGAACTGATGCTGGCTGTGTCCTTTGCTCCTTGGGTGTTAGCAAGTGGATAGAGGATCAGTACGCCCCGGCAGATACGCATAGGCCTACTGCTTCCGCGGCCGGTGAAGGCGCCTTTAACGGCATGGTTTTGGACCTCGGTGGTGTGATTTCACCGACCGTGCCCAGTGCTGACACGAGTGCCGCCAATCAGGAATACGTCGATGGCTTGGCCGTCGATACGTCCGCATGGACAGGCGTCGGTTTCTTCCGTTCGTTAGTACCACCTCAAGGGAAGACACCTCAGGCTACAGTGCCTTATATCGCTACCGGGCGCGGGGGTGAACCAACGCTGGAAACACACGGGCAACTGACCACTTCCAATAGCCGGGCTGTGTACTTCGCTTTTGGTCTGGAAAGTGTGCCTTTTGCTTTTGGCGCGCAAAGCCTCGGTATTGCAGGAAATATTGGCATTACATCACGTAGTGATGTTATGCAACGAGTTTTCGACTGGCTTGATGATCAGGTCACAGTGACGACTGATGATGCTACCAGTAGCGCTCCGGCTGTTCCGGTGACCTTTATTGCTAACGCGACCAGCAGCAAATCTGATGGCGTTACTTATCGCTGGAACTTCGGTGATAACACGTCATTCGTTCGCAGCAGTACCAGCATGACTGTCAGTCACACTTATGCGCAGGCAGGTGTCTATCCGGTAATGGTGGAAGCGACGGATGCCTTTGGTCATAAAGCAGTCGCGAGTGCGACGGCGACGGTTGCCGAAGGGACACCGCCGACTCCTGCGACGGCCTCGGTGACTTTACGCCAGGGTTTGGACGGCTACACCGGCGTGACAGATACTTACATTGATAACTCGGTCTTGCCATGGGCAGATGTTACGCAGGATACGGAAGTTGTCATGCGAGTGCGGCAGAAGAACGCCAAGAATGCTCTCCTCAAGTTCGATCTGAGTTCTATTCCAGCTAATGCCCAGATTACCGGCGCGACCTTGAAGGTGTACGCTTCCTATGGCTCATTGCCGAACTTGCTCCTGAGTGGCTATAAGTTGAGTAAAGCGTGGAATATACACGAAGCGACTTGGTGGGCCTCCTCGGCCACCGACAAGTGGGAGGCGCCGGGTGCCAATGGTAGCAGCGACCGCGAGGCAACGCCGTTCGCCAGTGTGACTGTGAACGCTGCTGGTTGGGTGTCTCTGGATGCAACTACTGTGGTTCAGGAATGGGTTAATCACCCGGAAGCGAACTTTGGTCTCCTCTTGCGGGGTGATAATGCAGCGCCAAAGACCGAGTGGCAGTTCATTAGCAGCGACTTCGGTAACGGAGCTTTGCGGCCTACGTTGGAGATAACGTACAACTACATACCTTGATTGTAATGTTCGCTTATTGAGCGTCCAGAAATAATCTTCCATTAGAAGTTCAACTTCTCACAGAAGTTGAACTTCTAAACAGTAGCTTTGAAAGGGGGAACGCTAATAGCGTTCTCCCTTTTCTGTTAAATGGCAACTCCTTATTCTGCCTATGAGGGCCGCATGGTGACGCCACCAAACTTTGCAGTGGCACATGAATAATCTGTCAGTGAACAGCCGCATTGTTGTCACCGGGATTTCATTTCCTTCCATCATAATGGGCAGCATCGAGAACGTGACTTTGTCTCTACCCAGACGTCATAGAAAGTAGAGCAAGAGCGATATCAGGAAGGAGATGGAGATAATGTACATGCCGGTAGTTCTCCTTGTGGTGGTCTTATTGTTGTTTTGGACGATTCAAGTAGAGAGAAATGTTTGACGAATTGGGCACTTGAGGTGCTTTTTTGCCCATATACTTGATGGCAGTGCGGCGCTAGACAATGAGCGCCGCACTGTCGCGTCTCCGATTGTTTGGGGAATATAGTCTCCCAACTTGTGGTGCTCGTCAGTAGTTGCTTTTTTCCGTTGGCTCCTTTAGGATATAATGAAGTTGATAACTTTTGTGTGAGGCGGAATCAATGGAACAACAAACCATACGTAACTTCTCCATTATTGCTCATATTGACCATGGAAAGTCCACTTTAGCGGATCGCCTGTTGGAACTAACCGGGACGGTTACGGCGCGAGAGATGCAATCGCAGTTATTGGATAGCATGGACTTAGAGCGAGAAAAAGGAGTTACGATTAAGGATTCGGCCGTCAGAATGCTCTACCACGCCGCCGATGGCAAGACGTACGAACTGAATTTGATCGATACACCAGGTCATGTGGATTTCAGTTATGAGGTCAGTAGGGCGTTAGCCGCTTGTGAAGGGGCATTGTTGGTTGTGGACGCCAGTCAGGGCATTGAAGCGCAGACTTTGGCTAACCTGTATCAGGCTTTGGAGCATGATCTGGAAATTATCCCGGTCATTAACAAAATTGATCTCATTTCTGCCCGTCCGGATGAGGTCGCAGAGGACTTAAGTTCCTTACTTGGTGATGCCCCGGATACGATCTTGAGGGTTTCGGCGAAGGAAGGCACCAATGTAGAGCAAGTGTTGGCGGCGGTAGTAGCGAAAATACCGCCACCGTCGGGCTATTTGGATAAGCCTTTACGAGCTTTGGTGTTTGATTCTCACTATGATGCCTACAAAGGCGTGGTGGCTTATGTGCGTATGGCCGATGGCACCGTTGATGGCCACCAGATGTTGCGTGTCATGTCCAACGATACCGATTTCTTACCGGTGGAGGTGGGTATTTTTACGCCTTCCATGACGCCTGTGCAGAAACTTTCCGCGGGGGAAGTCGGCTACATCGCGACGGGACTGAAGTCTGTTCGCGAATGTCATGTCGGTGATACGATTACCTGGGCGGAACAACCGGCTGCAGCGCCGTTGCCCGGCTATCACCCCATGAAACCAATGGTATTCGCCGGCCTTTACCCTTCTGAGGGGGAAGATTATGCTCTGTTGCGTGACGCTCTGGAAAAGTTACAACTCAATGATGCTGCCCTGATCTTTGAGCCGGAGACAAGTCAGGCATTGGGCTTTGGCTTTCGTTGTGGTTTCCTGGGCTTGTTCCACATGGAAATTGTACAAGAGCGATTGGAAAGGGAATATGGCCTTGATTTGATCTTCACAGCGCCTAATGTGGAGTACCAAATCACAAAGACGGACGGTAGTGAGATGGTGATTGATAGCCCGGCAGAATTGCCAGAGCCGAATGAGATTGCCGAGATACGAGAGCCGTGGGTCAAGATTACAGTGTTCACGCCGTCGGAGTATATTGGGACGGTGATGGATCTGGTTATTGGCCGTCGTGGTGCGTTTCAGAATCAAGAGTACTTGGATACCAGGCGTGTTTTGTTGACATATGCGACCCCACTGGTCGAGATCATGGTGGATTTCTACAATGAACTCAAGAGCCGCACGCGTGGGTACGCTTCTTTGGATTATGTGTTTGATAGTTATCGGCCGGCCGACATGGTTAAGTTGGACTTCCTGGTTAACGGCGTGCCGGTGGATGCTCTTTCCATGATTGTGCATCGGGACCAAGCCTATCATAAAGGCCAAAAATTGGTCTCGAAGATGAAGAATGTGATTCCGCGTCAGCTTTTTACCGTGCCTATCCAGGCCGCGGTGGGTAAGAAGGTCATTTCCAGGGCTAATGTGAAAGCGCTGCGCAAAGATGTTCTGGCGAAGTGTTACGGCGGTGACGTGACGCGCAAGCGCAAATTACTGGAGAAGCAGAAGAAAGGGAAGAAACGGATGAAAATGGTTGGCCAAGTGCAGATTCCTCAAGAGGCGTTTATGACTTTATTGCGTTTGGATAGCGAGGACTGAGCACATAGCTTACTGCTGGAGAGGACATTTATTTTGGTGCAGCTAAGGTGGAAAAGCAGGCCCGGCACTGATCAGTGCCGGGCTTGTGTCGTGTGGGGGTGTCTATCCGCGTAGGTTGTGCTGGCAAATGGCTAACATAGTTTCTTTATTCAGACCATCGAGGCTGAGGATGTTAGCTTCCGGCTTTTGGAGCATTTCTAAGACCCAACGGTAGGTGCGTTGAGCTTCTTGCCGTTGTCCTTGCTGCGTAAGGATGCCTGCTTTAATGAGGGCTGCTTCCACCATTTGGTCGTTGATGTAAAGCGCTTTATCCATAGCGTGCAGAGCTTTCTCGAGTTGCTGTTGTTGTAGTGCTGCCTTACCTTCCTGGTAATAGGCTATTGCCTCGGCTATAGGTGTGTGACTTTTCCGGGCCATTGTGTTAGCAGCCGCCACTCGTGTCTTTGGTGATGCTATTCTCGGTGGATAGTTGTTTTGTCTTTGCCATTGGAGTCCTTGGTACCTAGGTGCTCGTCGGTGGTGCCTTGGTTGCGCCTTAGGTGCCGGTTTCGGAAGCTGGTCCTCTGCTGGGGTTGCGCGTAGCTGGTGGACAATGGCGTTATCGGCAATGACCGTTTGCCAGTATCGCTGTCGATTCTCGGGGATACGTTCGCTGTAGCTTAGGAAGAGATAGCCGTTAGGTTTGAGGATCCTTTCTGTCTCTTGTAGAACCTTATTAATGGTACTGGCGGAGAAGTAGATTAGAATGTGTTCTAAGAAAACGATGTCGAAGCTGTGCTCCGGCCATGGCCAGGGCCACTGTACTAGATTGTTCGTTTGCCAGTGGATGTAAGCGCTCAGCTCTGGAAGTACCTGGAACGAACCGTCTGCTTGTCTGGTGAAGAATTCCTTCCTTAGTGTTTCGGGAACGTTTTCCAGGTATCGGGGAGCGTAGTGGCCTTGCTTAGCTTGAGTCAGCAGTTGGCTTTTCATGTCGGTGGCAACTATGGCCGCTTCTCTGGGTGTGAAGCTGGCCCGGCACAGCGAGATGGCTAGAGAGTACGCTTCGGCGCCGTTGGCAGTGGCTGCACTCCAGATGCGCAAATATTTTCCCTCGGCTTTGTATCGCGGCAGGATGTGTTGTTCCAAATAGGTGAACTGGGGCAGAATGCGGAAGAATTTGGTTTCATGGGGCATGTTTGCGTCCACGAATGCCTTTAACTCTTGTGGATACTGCCGCAATAAATATAGGAAAGCGTCCCATTCCTCTATTTTATGTTGTTCCATGAAGCGAGTCGCTGCTGTTCGTAGTATTGACCAACGGTACGGGGGGTAATAAAGGCCGTATTTTTGCTGGATCATCTCTGCGATTTCGGCGATTGCCTTGTCGTGTTGGTGCATGGTATTGGCTTTTCCTTTCCCTGATCTGGAAAGGACGCTATTGCCGATGGCATGCGCTCGCTTTCCCTTTCTTTATTTTAAATAATAGTGGCGAGACAGCCATGGTATTTGTGTACTAACGCTACTAATGATGATCGTGGATCGTTATACTTCAAGTGAGCGTAGCCGTCATAAGGAATGTCTTTTGTATCTCTTGAATGGCTCGGGGTAAAGAGGGGCGGATTGTCAATCGGACTTATCCTCTCCCAATTTTGGGAGAGGAAATCGAGAGCTGCCATTATTTGTTTGGGGTGTGACCTAACCGAGTTGGGATCGGTGCGACGGTGGCGCCTGACCACCGAGTGAAATTTGGCTCTCTAAGCGGGCTACCGCCCGCCGTGCAGCGCCTGCCTTCAGTCCCGGATTTATCCGGTATGAAACTTGCCTGCGCAGGGTGAATGTCAATTGGCGTAGGGCGATTTTGCAGGCGTTGCCGTGACTTTTAGTAGCTCGGCTGAGCTTGGCTTAAGGATGAGGCTCGGTTAAGTAAAAAGGCGATTTCGTCTGTGGTTAGAATCATATTGGCTAATTGCGCTTCCACAATGGCCCTCGGCATGCCATAGACGATGCATTCGGACTCTTCCTGAGCAATGACCAGGCCGCCTCGCTGGCGGATAAGTCGGGCACCTTCCTTTCCGTCTTCTCCCATGCCTGTGAGCACGATGGCGATAGCTTGGCTACCATAGGAGTGGGCAATGGAGGCAAATAGGACATTGGCCGAGGGGCGAATGTTTGCTTCTGGGGCTTCGACTCGGAGGTGGATAAGTCCCCTATGCACCTCCATGTGCCGATTATCCGGCGCAATATAAATGTGATTGGTTTGTAAGCGGGTATGGTCTTTTGCGAGTTCTACCGGGATGGATGTCTGGTTGTTAAGCCATTGTGCCAACCCTTTGCTGAACCCTTCTGAGATGTGTTGTGTCACCACGATAGGCCAAGGAAGCGGCGGAATCAGGCGTTGAAAGAGCTTGCTGATAGTTCTGGGCCCACCTGTGGAAGCTGCAATGCCAACAATAGATGTATTTGAAGGTAAGTGTAGGGTTGGTGGTCGCTGTTGCGGCGATGGAGGAAGATTTGGGGCCTCTGTTTGTCTGTAGTGGGCAACGATGCTTTGAACCTGACGTATCATTTGTTGCATCTGTTCGTGGCGGTTCAATTGCGGTTTATTTAGCACATCTATGGCACCGATTTCCAGCATGCGTAAGGAGATGGCTTGGGCATCCAGGTTGGTGATGACCAGTATGGGAAGGGGATGATGCTTCATAAGCCATCGTGTTGCTTCGTAACCATCCATTTCTGGCATCTCGACATCCATGAGCACAATGTCGGGTTTGTACTGAACGGCCAGTTGGATTGCCTCTCGTCCGTCATTAGCGGTAATAATTTCCCCAATCGCGGGTGTCTGGCTTAGCCCCTGCCGTAAGATTAACCGGGCAATGGCGGAGTCATCGGCTATTAACACTCTGATTGCTGTGGTCATACCTCAATCTTCCATTTTGGGAATGGTGAAGAAGAATGTACTTCCTTGCTCGGGTTTGCTTTCCACCCCAATACGCCCACCGTGTGCTTCGACGATCTCTTTGGAAATGAGCAGCCCTAAGCCGGTGCCGAGGATGTGTCGCGTTTTATCACTCTTGACCCGCCGGTAACGTTGGAAGAGGAAAGATTGGCTTTCCCCGGAAATGCCAATGCCGCTGTCTTGGACGCTAATCACATATTCTCCTGTTCGTTCCTCTAAGCGGAGGGTGATATGCCCGCCGTCCGGTGTGTATTTGATGGCATTGCTGTATAGATTCGTGAGAACTCGCTCTATACGTTTGACGTCAATGAAAGCGATTGCTGCTTCATCTGGGAGTATCACTTCTATGTGGTGCCCTTTTTCCTGTGCTAACGGTGCCATCTCTTTCGGTACTTTTTGGATGATGTTCCGCAGGTCGACCCTTTCCTTGTGAATATCTAAAAAGCCTGCTTCTATGGATGAGTAGTCGAGAAAATCGTTAACCAGCTCCAGTAATTTCTGTCCGCTGTTTTTGATAATCCCGACAACTTCCTTTTGTTCCTCGTTGAGATCACCCAAGTCACCGGAATAGATCAGATCGGCGAAGCCTAAGATGCTGCTGAGGGGGTTGCGCAGATCGTGAGTAATCATGCTGTAAAAATCTTGCTTCATTTGCGCCAATTCTTTTTCTTGAGTAATGTCGTTAAGGGTAATTACTGCGCCATTGGTCTGGCCGGTATGGTCGCGAAGCGGGACTGTGCTGCATGAGAAGACCCTTTGTAAGTCGTAGCTGAGACGCGGTGCTGTGATTTCCCGCCGCGTTTTGTTGCCCTGGCTCAGTGTTTGTTTCACCATAGCTAAGAGTTCAGGGTTGATCTCGTACTGGGATAGTGGTTGATTGACAGCGTTACGTTCCTTTATGTCGAGATGGGTTTCTGCTTCTCTATTCATCAATACGATTTTTTCTCTGGTGTCAACGACGATGACTGCTTCTGAAAGGCTGAACAGGATGTCTCGCAGGCGATTTTTCTCGCTTAATAGACTTTGGCGGGCAGCTAACAGGTCGTCGTTCATCTGGCGCAATTCGCTGTTCTGCCGGCGGATTGCTGCTTCCAACTGTTTCCGCTCCAGAACTATAGCCCGGATTTCTATTGCCCGACTAAGCTTGTGGACGAATTCTTGCTGAGCTTCTGGTGAGTTGATGGCTGCTTTCTCGATATAGCCGTCCGCTCCCAGGCGTACTGCTTCAATGGCAGAGTCAACGTTTCCATGGGCTGTGATCATAACGATCGCTGTTTGATTGTCCTCGGCCCTAATGGTCTTGAGGACATCAATTCCTGTCGTGTCGGGGAGAAAGATGTCTAAGAGAATGAGGTCTAAGGGGCGATTCGATTTCCATGCTTGCACAGCGCTTGTTCCGTCTTGAGCACTGAGAACATGGTTTCCCCATTGTTCCATGGTTTGTGTCAGGTAAAGGCGCACTGTGGCGCTGTCGTCAACAATTAGTATCTTTTTATCTTTGCATTCTTCCATCTCCCTTGCTCCTTCCGGCGGGATTGTCGATGATTAGGGGGATGATTGTTGGAGATGATGCCTCTCTTAGCTAATAAGACGTCGGATCGTTTGTAAGAGATTGCCTTTCTGGAATCCTTGTTTTGTGATGTATGCTTGAGCACCGACTTGTAGGCCATGTTGTCGCTCTGCCGGCTTGTCCAAGGCAGTGACAATAATGACTGGTAGGTTGGTCCACTGTTTTGTAGCTCGGATCTTTTTTGTCAGTGTAAAGCCATCCATCTTTGGCATTTCTATATCTGTCACGATGAGTTTGATTTCAGGGTGGTCTTGTAGAGCTTTCCACGCTTCCTGACCATCTGCTGCGGTTATGACTCGGTAGCCGGAGGCTACCAGCATGGTGTGCTCAATCTCTCGCGTTGTCCGGGAGTCATCTACTACCAGAATAGTGCGAGGGGCTTCTTCCTTTTCCGCCCCTACGGAGGAAATGTCTATTGTTGGTCTGCTCTGTGCTAGCAGATAAGTACTGTTGAGCAGGAAGATGATGTTGCCTTGTTCATTAAGAACGTAAGCGTTACTCCAAGGCAAAGCGTTCATAATGGATGGCAATGGCTTGACGATGAGCCTTCGTATGTCGGTGATAACATCCACGGCAAAAGCAATTCTCTTGCCTTCTTGTTGAACTACTAAAGCTTCCAGGGGGGCCTGTCGATAGTGCTGCTGTCTGGGGTACAGAATTTGGGCCAGGTTGCGTAAAGGAATGATGTGATCTCCCCAGTTGATGACTTGTTCTTCCTGGATATTGTGGTAAATGGTTGCCTGCATCAGGTCAATGATGCCTTCCACGGTACTGTCCGGTAAAGCGTGGACTACATTGCCAATCCGAAACAGGACAGCTTGGGTGGTTGCTAAGGTCATGGGGAAAAGAAGGTGAATTTGCGTGCCCTGTCCCGGTTCGGTAGTGATACTCAGATTGCCGTTGAGCTTCCACACCAAGTCGCGGACAACGTCCAGGCCGACGCCCCGGCCACTCACGTCAGTAATGAGTGGTGCTGTGCTGAATCCGGGCTGGAAGAGCAGTTGCAGCGTTTCTTCTTGGCCTATTGTTTTTGCTTGTTGCTCACTGATGAGTTTTAGCTGCACGGCCTTTGCTTTGACTTTTTCGAGGTCAATCCCCCGGCCGTCATCACTGAACGTCACCGCTACTTGGTCTCCTTGCAGCCAGATGCTCATTTTGATCTGTCCTGTCGCTGGCTTTCCGTTGGCGATTCGTTCTTCCGGTGGCTCGATGCCATGGTCAATGCTGTTGCGAGCCAAGTGCAAAGTGATGTCCCAGAATGTTTGCATCAGTTGCCAATCGATGCGAGTGCCTTCGCCTTCCACTGTGAAGGCAACTTGCTTGTGAAGTTCTTGCGCTAAACTGTAGATGTTATGCTGGATGCCCAGGGTTAGTGTGGAAAGGGGCAGCAGGTTCTGTTTGAGTAGCACTTTATGTAAAGAGTTGAATTTCTGATCGATGCGGTGAAATCGTTGTTCGAGTTGGTGTGTATTTGTCTTAGCCTTTGTTTGCTCGCCGGCGTGAATTGCTTTTGTCCCAGCATCTCCGTGATCAGACGTTGCAATGTTGGCAAAATGGGAGGCAATGCGAGTAAACTCACTATGCAGTGCCTTGAACTCGATAAGGAGATCGTTGCTTTGTTCAATGATTGTCGCTAAGGTGTGAGTGGAAATACGAACTGCGTTGTCTAATTGTAGTTGCGTTGGGGCATGAGTGATATTTGTGGCATCGACCGGAGGGCTGGCCGGCTTTGCCGGAAGGGAATTGGGTTGGGCAGAAGGTCCATTGGGTTCCGCCGTTGGTGGTGTTGGCATGGTTACAGCCGGTATGGAGGGCATGGCTATCGCCTGCCTGCCGCCGCTGTCACGCATTTGTTCCATTTCCTGGATGAGCGCCTGCACATTGCCAGAGGGGATCGCTTCCTGGTCAGCGAGGAGCTGCCTTAGGATGTCGCAACCTCGTAAAAGCAAGTTGATCATGTCTGCATCAAGAGGACGTTTGCCGGCGCGGACCTGCCCCAGCAGGTCTTCCATCTTGTGCCCCACTTCGCTGATGGTGATGTTGTCCATCATGCGAGCTGAGCCTTTGATAGTATGGGCGGCGCGGAAGACCACGTGAATGTGGTTGGCATCTAAGTTTCCGGCCTCGCTGGCTTCTAACAGCGCCTTCTCAATAGTTTGAATGTGTTCATTGACTTCTGCTTTGAATTCTGCTTCTAAGGCAGAGGGGTCAAAGTCGAATTCACCCATGGGTTACCTCTTGGAGGATGCTTCTTTTGCTCTCTCTTTTAGTTCGTCGGCTAATATTTGGATATTCTTCTGCAGTTGGTAGTAGTTGTTGGCATGCCCGGCGATGTCACTGATGCCGTTGGAGAGTTGGTGGGTGGCGCTGTCTTGCTGGATGATGGCTTCTTTGATCTCTTCCATTAGTTTTTTGGTCGCTTGGGCTTGTTCTTGCAGAGCCTGCAAAGTTTGCTGTTGCTGTTCTACCTGCTGGATGTACTTAGCAACCTTCCGCTCATTGACTTCGGCGGTTACCACGAAGTCACCAATGGTCGTTTGAAAGTCCTCGGCGATCTTCCCGGAATGCTGTGCTACCTCCTGGGCGCGTTGGGCTAGTTGTTTAATCTCCGCGACAATTACTTGCAGCCGCTTGCCCTCTCCATTTCGATTGTTGACCGTCTCTAAGGCAGCATTGAGGGAGATTAGCCGTATTTCCCTTGCGAATTGTTGGGAATTGGTAGCCGTTTCGCCGAGTACTTCTCCCTTGTCCTGCATCTGGATGATGGTTTGGTTAGTATTATGAAGTTCTTGTCCCAAGAGCCTTAAAGTCTGATCGGTGTCCCTTAAGCTCTGCATCTCTTTTTCTAAATGTTGTAGCAGAATTTGGTTGGCGGTAGCCGTTTCATTGGCACGTTCGTTGATACGATGCGTTTCCCGCAAAAGTTCTTCGGCGGCAGCACTAATTTGCTGGAGTGCTGCTGCTTGGCTGTTCAGGTGAATGCTGAGTTGGTTGGATTCTTTCTGAATTTTGTTGCCCAGAGTAAGAAAGATAAGGCGGTTTTCTCGTCGCAGTCGATTAACGACTTGCAAGCTTAGCCAGATGAAGGCTCCGCTGATGCTCGCCAATAGTATGGTAATGAGGGCGCGGCCCAGGAGCAGGCCGGTCACTGGAAGGGGGCTGAGGGGGAGCCAATATTGCTGTTCACCGAAAATGGTTAATAAGTAGCTTAGGAGTGCTAAGGTGCTAAAGATGAAAGCACCCTCGTAGTTAAGGAGAATGGAGCTGGTCAGGATAGTCCAGATGAGGTAGAAGTAAAAAGGAATACCTGTACCCCAGACGATGTTGACGATGGTGATAGTGGCAACACTGATAAGTGAAATAAGCCACGCCCCGGCTCCTTGCCACCGTACTGCTTGCCGAGCAACGAGAAAACTTAGCCCACTACCCAGTAATATTACCAGTATTGAGGACAAGCCCGATGATCGCCGGGCATATTGCCACCAGTTGTAAATAATGGGTGTCGTGATTAGAAATGCGATGCCTTGCACTATGCTGAGCCAGTAGATTAACCACGTATAGCTTCCTTTTTGTAGCTTTGGTTTGAAAAGTCGCTTCATAGTCTGTTGTGAACCTCCTTTATTGCTTGGAAGTGCTCACTGCCGAGGCAGCCGGCTCAGGTGGAGCACCGGGATAATTTCTTCGCCGGTGATTAGCCAGCCACTGAGTCCCATCTGTTTAGCTGCTAACTGCATGATAGGTGGAACTGGGTACAAATCCGCCAAAGGATAAGAGATAATACCGCGGACGGAGGTGACCAGCCAGATGCTGTTCTGTTGCCGGGTAGGCATCAAGGCTTGGTAGGTTTCGCTATCGTTGAACTGTAGTAAGGCGCAAAAGGAACGTACATCATAGCCGACATCTTTTAGTGGCAAGGCCTCTTCCACTTCCATGATGCGATTGACTTCCCATGCTGGAATGGCCAGCTTTTGATCGTTGCATTGGATCAGTAGAAAGGCAGGTAACTCAGCCATGAGGTTCTCCGGCAATGGATTGAAAGAGGTAGGATGAGTTGACAATGACCAGGAGGTCTGTAGGCGATAAGGGATATAGACCGCTGATAGCCTGACGTTGTTTCTCGGGTAAGGATGAAGGTGGGGGGAATAGCTGTGATGCCGGTAGTTTCTTGATATTGAGAACAGCGTCACATAGCACGCCGGCCTCTAATCCTTGGACGTCAGTGATGATGGCTGTGTTTTTCTCGGCTAAGGTGGCAGCGGGCAGGGAGAAGAATGGCCGGATGTCTACGATGGTGAGGAGCCGCCCTTGCCAGTTGATGACCCCGGCAAAATACGGGTTGTCGCCTGGTACCGGTGTGGTTTTCTGAAAATGGATGACGCGGCGTACATCTCCTAATGGGATGGCAAAGGGGATGTTTTGCAGACGGAAAGTCAAATAGGAATCGAGAGGAACTTCGTTGTCGCCGGAGAAGTTCTCCTTTTGAATCTGTTCGGCCCTTTCTGCGGCTGCTTTTTGCAACAAGGTTTCGAGATCATTCATTTTGCGTTCCCCATGTAGCGTTTAGTGTTGTCCTTACAGGGCTGCAGCTTGCCTTCGGGTTTTCCTTTTCAGGCGCTAAATGTATCTGTCCTGTAAATTACAAACCACCTGTTGCACGAATTGCACCACCGATTCGTGCGAAGCATCCTCTCGGGGGGCTATCAGTGACTGCAACCAGCATCTTCCCGGCTTATTGAGAAGAAACCAGTAGGTTAAGTTAACACGTTGCTCCCTGAAATCGGGAGCTCGTTTGTCTCCGCCAGCCTGTTAGACTACCTGGAGAGCTGCTGCTCTACTAAATTAAACTACTGGGCTCTGGCGTTTTTATTTTGGTCACAGGAAAACACAGAGTTTCACAGATTTGGGT
>WFQT01000305.1 GCA_015486895.1 Anaerolineae bacterium | reverse complement strand
GATATCCTAGAACCCGCCGTTGGGCTTCTGAGGGTTTGGGCAAATCCTCTTCACGATCTGCCAACGCCACTACATTCCAAAACTCGAAGTGACGTAAAGGGTGCCTGACCTTCTCAATGAGCGCCCAATATTTTTGCCCATGTTCATAACCTTCAGGGGATAACTGTTGCCTTTTTGAATATGGCGAATGAGAAGCCCTCATCTTTGTCCGACTTTTCAGAATCGGACGATAGAACATGATCCAGGCAGCATATTGGGGGCCTGAAGGTCGCCTATCTGGGGTAATCGGGGTCGTACCGGGCAATAGCTCCAATTCCCACGTGTCACCGTCTTTACGTACCCTGCCAGGCACTAGGCGAAGCGCATCTCCTGGGGGTAGATGATAACTCAAGCGCTTATCACCGGGTTCTTGCTCTCCGCTCAAATGCATAAAACAAGAATTGGTGGCTGCTTCGAAAATGCTGCGGATGGCTCCACGTATGCTTGAAGCAGGAATAGCAATATTTCCTTCCGGGACGCGAAAGAAATGGTAGTGAAAATGATCGGCTACATCTGGGTCCGGCTCCACTCTATGCGCGTCCGCCACAAACAACGGCGTTGTCGTTGTTAGCCGGCATGCAATGCGTCCAGAGAGCCCAACGTAACGGTCATGCGGGGGAGGAGAAGTCCGACCCAGCAAAACCGACTTGCTTCGGTCATATACCTTTAGAGGACGTACGAAATTGTAGGGATTGAGAAAGCGATACCCTTGGGAAGGAGCATATTGGGGCTTGGTGGTGGAATTGGAATTAGGTTGCGTCTTGCTTTTTTTCTTTGCCCTTACTTCTACCACCTCAGCCAGTAAGCGGATTTGGGTAGCCCAATCGCCATCTGGCTCGTATTCGACTCGCCGTCCTATTGCTACTTGTTTTAGTTCGCCTTCTGCGATCCTTTTACGATTGAATCGATACTCTCGCCCGTCTTCTCCGCGAATGATGCCCGTGTAGCCTTTCTTCACCTTGATAATGATTCCGTTAGCCATCGTTATCCTCCTTCCACTCACTCAAGCCAGTGAACCAGACAAACGCCACATGTCCGGCACGGCTGTAGGATTTGTATTCGAGTTTCACCCGTTTACCCGCCGCGGGATACTCCAATGTGGCCGCGCTAACCCGGTCGTCAACCCACCGGGAGCCATCCCATTGACCCCAGAGCAATGCTGCTTCCTCATAGCAGTGGAAAGTTTCATCATCATGGGCATTCCAATAACTCTCCGCGTCATAACTTCCTTCTGGCGGCTCTACTCCAGCCGGGCCGATGAAGCGCCAGATGAACTCATGACCATCACGGCGTAGTTCCATGTCACCACCCCCGCCAAAGAGGCGTCCGCGCTGCAAAAGGGCTGGTTCATTGGACATCGAGTTCATCTCGAAATGGATCTCGCTGACGTATTCCCAAATCCGGTAAGGCATCTGGGCAAGTTTTTCCCATGCGCTCAAAAAATCGCGCAGTTCCATTTCAGGAACCCGTCCGCCCCAAATGGAAAGAGATTCCTTCCCTACCTGGGAACTTTGCACCTCTTTGATCACGTCGCTAAAATTCACAGGCTGATGCTTGCTCATAGTGCGCCTCCCTTCAGCACCGGATACAGCGCATCCACTTTGCCAAAGTAGCTATCTTCCCTTAACTTCAGATCCTCAGGGCGATTGAACTCCAGCACTTTATCGCGAAACGCTTTCACCCATGGCTGGGCAACGGTACGCCAAGTATCCGTACCACCCTGTGCCGTCATGGTTTCGAAAACACCGCTTTTCTCCGGCGATTGAGGTGGTGTCAAGCCACTCGGCAAGTCCTCCACTGTAAGATAGCCAAAGGTGGCCCTCCAATCCCGAAGCTCAACCTGGCCAAATCCCTTGGCCGCCCCAAAGCCTACCGAGAGCCAGCCTTCTTCCAGGTCACGCAACACCAGAGCCAACCAGCCCAACTCCCACTCCTGGGGGTTTTCCAGGTAGATACGCAGTTTGAACGCCGGCCGCCATAAAGCCAACGCGTCGAATTTGGCACCGTCCTTGCCGCCGCCGGTGAAGCGGTCAACGGCCAGAAAGTCGAGCATCTTCAGCGTAGGGGGGCAATCTCCGGCGTAAGGTGCATCTTCCACAATCAGGCGACTACCGCGCCGGGTGCTGCCAAACAGGCGGCAAGCCAAGCACAGTCTCTCTTCTCCAATGATCTCCGTACTGGAGACCCCGCTCTTCTTCAGCAAGCTGTCACAACTTTCCAAGGGCAATCGTCGTTTTTTGTTGTTGTCACGCACGTTCGGGTCACAAGCTGGGCATTTGAGCAGGAAGTCTTTCTTTCCACTAGCGTTATAAGTCGCCAGAGTACGAGCAATGCGTTCGGCATGGGAGCGCAACACGCCACGCAGTCCTGCCCCGGTGAGCGCGGGATGTTGCCAATCCCCCACTCGGGCCAGCAAGGGTGCGTGGTCGAAGCCGGTCATCCCGGCAACCATCGTATCATTGGTCAGCAGGGGGCCTTCGGCCTGTAGGATACCGGTAATTTCCACCCAGTTCTGGGCTACACCAGACACATCCCGATGCTCAGATGTAGGAGCGATTTCCCGAATTTTGCTGTCCAGCCAGCCGGTATCTCCCTGTACATCTTCCCAAGGCTTGTCAGATTTCAAGTAAGCCAAAACATCGTCTGCGGTTTCCAGGGGGATGGATTTGTACTCCAGGTTTTCCAGTTCGAACGCGCCCAGGCCGCGTGCCACACGCCCGCCAAGCCACAGGCGGCCTGCCCGCCACTCGGCCAGTCCGGCGGCCAACAATCGCTCGTCTTCATCGGTGGCATCACGCAACTCCAGCCGTAACTCGAATTGCGTCCCGGCAGGCAGCACTTCCAGGTCGAACTTGACCGATCCAGCCCGCGCAGCCGTTCCGGTAACGCGATCGATGCCCACGCCGTCACGGATCAAGGCGAGAGGGATGCTCGAGTTGCCGTTAGGGTAAGCATTGAACACCACGATGCGCGATGCGTGCGATTGCGAGGTTGTATCCTCTCTGTCCGACGGATTGATATCGCCAAACAGTTGACATACCGCACAATTGCATGATTTTTTCCGCTCTTTCTCGTCCTTTGCAAGCACTACACAAGGGTGCCCAAAGCCAAGCCGTGGAGCGAGCCGGGTAAGCAGTGAACGCAACGCACCAGCAATCGCTGTGCCGGGGATGAAGGGACGTCCCTGGGAATCGCGCCGAATCAACGCATCGGTCAAATCGTTGCCTTGCCCGCTGCCGATGTGGACGGCGGTGCGAGATTTCAATGTAGCAGTAATTACCCGGTAAGTCATTGCGCCCCTCCTTCCTTATCACCAGCCAGAGCCGCGATACGATCGGCCAGGATTTCGATGCCCCGCCGGTAGTATTGTTTGTCTTTTTCACTTAATTTGAGCAGTGCCTCGCAAATTTTGTGCGTGACTTCTTTACCATCTCCCAGGAAAAAGTTGTCCTTACCGCGAGCGCCATACTCAGACTCGCCAATGGACTCTATCAGTTCTTCATTGGGTTCCCCGAGTATCTTGTCTTTGGGTCTGTTTTCTGGGTGTTCTATCTTTTCACACTTGATGTTACCACCTTGTTTTACACTCCTGAATCCAAGGTGCTCTATTAATTGTGCAGGAGGCGTATTGCTATTCGTATGCAGCCAGCGTGCAATGACTGTAAAGCGGCCATCCACTTTGGCGGGGAGCAAACCATCCAACGTTTCTTCCCATTGCTTTGCAAACTTGTCTGTCCGTGGCCTGCTGCCAAGCCGCATCGCTCTGTCGAGCGGGATATTGCTCTCAGTGAGTTTGTCGCGTTGGTCATACACGGGATGGTTGAAGGCCACGCGGCCGAAACCCTCATTGCGTCGCAGGCCAATGCCATCCCGTTCCAGTTTCTTCATGCGTTCTGCCCAATCGTCCGGCGGTTCTCCCAGGGTGAACCACACCACCGAACCGGCCACCAGCGCCGTATCGCGCCAGCGGGGCAGCCCCAAGTGTGAGTTGAAGCCGTCCACCACACGGCTGCGGGCGAAGGCATCTTGAATCTCTACCTTGCCCAATCCCAGCACCTCTTCCAGCCAATCCTCAGAAAAGCCAGTGGCCTGCTGCCCCCACCGGTTGGCAATGATGGTATCGGTGAGCAGCGTCAGGGAAAGGCGTTGGCTAGGGTCAGGCACCCTTTCTGCCAACGGGAGCTGAATCCACGAATGGGGCTGTTTATCCAGTCGCTCCAGCCAAGCCGTCACTTTGCCGTAGCCGCGCCGCCGGGCTTTGCCCAGCCGCCATTCCATGGCCGTTTTTTCTGCGATGCCAGTCATGTCTTGCAATTGCTGCCAGGCTTCCTCGCCGGAGCACAGTATCTCGCCAACGAAATACTGCCCGGCCTCCAACACGGTATAGCCGTACAGTTGTCCTTTCTTGACGCGCCCGGTTTCCTCATCGACCTGGATGTGCAACTCGGCTGATTTACGAACTGAGTATGTATGGGGCGGTTCATCGCTCAATGGTAGGAAATCTCGAATCGGCCTCAATTTACCGGTGCAGTTGCCGTGGGTACATTTTTGATGACCGTCTATCCCCAAATAGAGGCCGTGGCCCTCGCTCTGTCCCTGGAAAGGGAGCACGTCGCAGGTCAACAATCCTAGGGGAGCAGGAATGGTCGGGTAAATGTCCCCTTCGCTCTCATCAGCCGGATAGAGCGTGGGGAACATCACGTCGCCCCGAATAAAGAGCGATATAAACCTGGCATACATTTCGGAATCGGTCAGGTTCTGTCGTTGGGCTGCTTCATTTGCCAGCGCTCCCAGGATGACCGTGCCGGGGATAGATTCTCGCGCCTCAAATTGCTGTCCAGCAGGAGCACGGCGGGCGATAATGAGCGGTTCGTCCAGGCGCACAATGAGCCGAAAGCGTACAGGCTTTCCCGAATACGTCGGCACCCCTTGCTCCTCGATTGTCCACTTTGACCGGTTCTGTTTGGGCTCGGCAGGCTGACCTTCCATCCAACGCTCCTTGAAGCGCTGCAGGAACCAGTCCTGCCAGTCCGTTGTTGTTTTGGAAATACCTTCAACTTTTGTTAAACGGAACAGGCATTCGCCTAGCCCGCGCCGCCGGGAGCGCCCCAACTGGCGCACGTTACGCGCCGC
Organism: Anaerolineae bacterium; assembly: GCA_015486895.1. Lineage (GTDB taxonomy): Bacteria > Chloroflexota > Anaerolineae > JAADDB01 > JAADDB01 > S014-12. Next base: position 4,039 of record WFQT01000305.1, on the reverse strand, counting down.
AGCGACCAGCAGGGCAGCTTCGTCCAGTGTCGATTCGTCGGCATCCGGGCAGGTGACGGTGAACTCAAAAGTCTGATTGGCAGCCCCCTCCTCTTGCGAGAACAACTTGCGCGGCGCAGTGCGGTGGGTGCGCGGGTCGATGCGCACGCGCTGCACGACCTGTACGTCGCTCCCTTTGGGCAAGGGTTTCACCGGACGGGCCGAAGCGATATGCCAGCGCTTGGGTTGGGCTGGGGAACCAAAAATGCGGTACAGGATCTTATCGCGTTCTTTTGAGTCGTATTTTTTCTCAAGCGGTTCCATCTTTAACAAACGGTAGGCTCCACCCCGCAGCAGCCCGGCCAGAGCGCTGCCACGGATGACCGGCACGCCGTCCGCATCGCGCAGGATGGCCGAGTCTACGTTGAAGCCTTTGCCGTATCCCGCCCCTACGTGGTAATTGGATTGCAGATTAATCTCGAAGGTCAATGTGATGCCCATTTTATGCCTCCTCGTAATCCTGGGAGCACTTATCCAAATCTAGTGCAAAATCCCAGGCTTCCAGCAGGTCAGGCAGACCGTGGCCGTACCAGTAATCCTCGCCATAGCGGGAGATTTCGCGCCAGTAGGACATTCCGCTGTCTCCCAAGGCTTGTAACGCACCTTCTACTACCTCACGATGCCCCTTGGTTCGGCCAATGCGGTTCAGCAGTTGCTCCAGCCGCTTTTGCCAGGGTTTAATTTCATCGCTGCTCATAGATTGAGGGATGTTTTCTGCATCAAATAGATTCTTCAACTCAGCCAAGCGTTTGCGGGGGATTCCCTTTTCCGCTAGAGCACGGCGCTGCTTAATCAATGTCTCGAGGGGTAGCCCCCAGCCTGGCTCAAGATTTCCATCCTGTGCCCAGTAGGGCCGTAGTGTCGGGCGCACTTTTCGTTGCTCTATCGGTTCCACCAGCCGCCCACCGAGCACGACTTCGAAGGTAACTGTAGACGCCGGATGCTTCCCGATCAACTGCAAACGCTTGCTCATTTGCTTGGCCTCGCTCAGCCGATGCTCACCGGCTTCATGCGCCTGGGTGTATGGGTGCTTGCTCTTGCATATTACTACAGCAACGGAAATCGTTGGTGGGGTTACTTTCAGCCCGATCTTATCAATTAGGGATTTCATCTCTTCTTCATAGGCCTTCGCAAAGCGACGGGCAAAATCCAATGCCCAGGGAGCGGGAATTAGCACAAAGATATCATCTCCGCCTAAAATCAGGGGGTAAACAGGCACAAACTTTTTCTCTTTCGCCCCAGGGAGTTTAGGGGGATGTTCCTGCTTCGCCATCAAGAGACTGGTAGGCTTGGCCAAGGCCTTACGCACAGTTTCTCTCAAACCTTTAGAAAGTCCTTGCATCTGCTCCCGCTTTTCACAAGTGCCAAAGACTTGCCCCATGTTGTTGCCGTCGGCGACAATGTACGCCACGTAGCGGCGCGGGTCATATTCAGACACATCTTCAAGAGGGTCTATTTCGCCGAGGGTGGGGTTTTTGATCTCGCCCGGCCAATGAAGATCTGCAAAGTCTATACCACTCTTCTCTGCAACGACTTGGTAGAAATCGGCCAGAAACTCGCCCATGCGGTCCTTCGGGGTGGACTTTTCTCTCTGAGCGCGCCCTACACGGCTTTTATTCCAGCAGGACTCGCAAAGGTATTGCTTGTTTTCGTCCTCGTAATATGCAGTATGTGTGACCGCCAGCCCCACCCCGCATGAAGCGCAGAAGGCCACATAAGGCTGATGCTCTTGTCCTTGCCACTTCACGGCAGGCCGGCGCTTAGCACGACGGAGATTCTCATGTGCTTGTTTGTGTGCTCTACGGAAGTTCCCATTTACTGGAACCGGTTCCGCCATGGTAAGCGTGCCGCCGGTAACGCGCCAGTAAGCTTCGGCCAAACGCTCGCCGAAAGATTTGGCCTCTTCTTCAGAATCAAACAGGATTCGGAAACTCCCGCCGTCGTTGACAATGATATCCTCTTTATCTGTCACCCCCAAGTCTTTTGGCATCTCTTCACAAAAGCGGGTTAGCAACTGGCTTCCGCCTGCTACCTCCCGCAGTTTAGATGAACGGAAGAGCAAATCTTGAATTTTGTCAGCTTCGACTGCAAGCAAGTACCGTGACACGATTATGCCTCCTTATTTGCGTAGGTTTGGAGGAAGAAACTTATCTATGCCAGTGAGTTTGCATAACTCATTCCAGGGCAGTGCTTCAGTTCCAGTGCACAATTCTTCCACAGAGCGTCCCCAAAAATCTTCGACGTTGGTTTTGACAAAAATTAGGGCGTTTTCTGCCAGTTTTTGAGGAACAGAGAAATAAGTGTGTGCTAAGCGATTGCGATGGTCTAAGAAATCTTCCCACTGGGGAAATGGCGTTCCCGACCACCAGCTGTCCATTTGTGTTGTTATCGTGATATTAAGCTTACTCCCGAACTGCTGTTTTGTGGTTTGTTTCTTGAAGTGCCATGAGAAAGGTTGGCCATCACTTGGTTTTCTGAAAAGAGCCCCTGCACTGGGTGTCTCCAGGTCAAGCGCGTCCAAGAGGCTCTCTCGGACAGACTCATCAGCATACTCAGCCAGTCTTGCCACCAAGACAACCTCGCTTAGCCCTGCGGCTCGTAAAAATGCCGAGCGATAGTCTTCGTTGTATCGAATAAGTCGGTCGATGCGCGCTAGTTCATCACAGGCATAAACCTTGACCTTGTCCTTATCCCCATAAAACTGATGGGGTTTTTGGACGATTGCTCCCTCGGCATCAAATTCAAACCATTCATCCCCTAAGTGCTTCACGGCGGTGGGTGGCTCAAGGCTTGCTGGTACACATTGATAAGCAGCGCGATAGTCGCCGCTATCCCACAATTCGTAAAATTCTAGCGCCCGAGTAATCTGCTCCGCCGCTTCTTTGGCTTCTGGTGTCCACTGCTGAATGGCTGGAAGGATCTCGTTTTTTACAATCTGGAGGGCCTCTCGGAATTGATACCGCCCGTACATCTCTTGCACCCGCTCCCACTCTCGCAGGGCAAAGGCTTCATACGGATTGGCGATGCCGTCGATCTTGCAACTAAAGCCATACGGCCGGCGGTAATCCGGGTCGTACTCATCAAAATCTACGTAGGAAATACGGGTTCCGGCATAAGCTGCATACAAATACGCCCCACTCACCATGCTTTTCTTTCCACCTGTGACATCGATAACGACATCTTGCTCATTTTTCAGCACTTCAACAAGCTTCTGAAAAACGGCCTCGGGACTGTCTGCAACTGGATATCCTTTTTTGCCGTCCTGACCGGGAAATTCTGGTTCCCTGTCAAGTAAGCCTTGTTGAACCAAATGACCGACGGCCTCTGTGAGATGCCTTGCGTAAGCATGCCATTTTTTGGGTCTTTTGCCTTTACCCATCTGGTACGGCTTCTCGTTGAGCAACAGCACCACTTTTTGGGGCTTATAAACGCACACCGATTGGAGCAGTGGCTCCAACGAAAAGCCTACCAGCAACACGAGAGTTTCACAGGTTTGATCCTCTTGCTTATCATCCTCTTGCCTAGCATATCCTGCAAATTCTAATTCCGCTTCGAGTAGACTTTTGTTTCCCAATCGTGGCTGGGGTTCACAAACGTAATAGCGCATCGCCTCGTCAATCTGTGCAGGCCCAAACCTGTCCCAGTAATCTTTGGTCACACGTTGAATCTTTTCCTGATCCATTCAATACCTCCGCTCCTCCCAGAAATATCAGCAGCACCCTCTCCAGCGTGCACCTGAATTCTCGCATGATAGCCTCCTCACTGTTACCAGCATTCTTTCACCTCTTTTCCACTTTCAAGGAAACCGATAACCTGCTTTTACGAATTATAACCCCACACCCTTCTACCTTACATCAGAACAATCTCTGAATTCCCCTACGATCCTTCCCCCAACCACCTCCTCATCTCCCGCACGCAAGGGCGGAAGTGCTCACGGACGAAGTGATAGCTGATGTACTCCCCCGGCTCCAGCGCCCACGCATTCCGGCACTCGTCCAGG
>WFQT01000304.1 GCA_015486895.1 Anaerolineae bacterium | reverse complement strand
GTATATTATTATACCATAGCATTTGTTTACGAGAAGAACAAGGAACCGCGATGTAACAATGTCTATTGCGAATGGGACTTCTGGCCGCGGGAAGTGCCGGTCCCTGTGGCGATATGATTTTGATTAGGAAAGCAGGGTATCACACTACTTTCGTGGGCAGTCTGAGTAGCGATCCCTGGATAGCAGCCTTCATTGCTGAGATTCTTGACGTCTATAACTGTTTCCTTATAATGGTGCCGGCAGTATAAATTGGCTTTGCGGTTTTGCTATCCCCTGGCGGCATGGCCGTCGTTTTCCTGTGCCGGGTGATTAGGAGAGAGTTATGCGGTCCACACCCCACATAGACTCTGAGGACAACACGCAAGAGCTTATCAGGCAATGTGAACTTGCCGAGCGTGCCTTTCGCAATGGTGACAACTCGCCCGTAGAGGGCGGCCGACGCGCCTGCTTGGAACTCTTTCGCCTTGCGTTAGCCCAAAACCAGGAGTGTGCCTGGCAGGCATTGCCGCGTATTTACCGCTCACAGCTCTTATCATGGACACATCGCCACCCTCATTTCCTATCCCTAAGCATGCCAGCGGAGGAAATTATCGCCAGCGCTACCAGCCGCTTTTGGCAAGCGCTCCAGGGAGACATGTTTCGGGTTCGAGAACCATGGCGGTTAGCCGAATTACTGTTATACTGGCATAGGGCTATTGATAGTACGATTCACGACCAATTGCGGCGAGCTCACTGGGGTCGCATAGTAAGCTTGAGTGATGATCAACCGCCTGTTAGCGATCAAGTTGACTTTGGCTGGGAGATCGCGACCCGCATAGACCGGGAGCAAATCTTTTCATCACTACTGGAAGCAGCACAGAGCGAAGCAGAACGTGCGGTTTTGTGGTATTTATATCATGATGGCTACAAGCCGGCGGCCTTGGTACAATTGAAGCCGGAGCTATTCTCCTGCATTGAAGAGGTCTATGCTGCGCACCGCAACTTGCTGCGTCGCTTACGCCGGCATCGAGAAAAATGGGAACATCTCTTTCGCTAAATCAGAGATTGCCTTTTTATAAATTGCAGTGCAGAAGGTGGAGAACTACTAAGAACTGGAGTCTGATGAAGATCCATTTTGCGGATCAACAAGGCAATTCCAACCACAGCTTGCCCCGGTTTCCAGTCTGGTTTTCCTCCAGAATTCTGTGGAGATCTATGTTAATCTGTGGCTAAGACCAAAACTTTAGTAAGAAGAAACAAATGGGAGAATTTTCTCAACGTGAACGTGTGTTGGGTGGAGGAACGGATATTATGGTCGAGCAAGAAGCTCATTTAACTGATAATGTCCTACTATCGTTGCTAAATGATGAAATCGTTCTCGATTCAGATGCCGAGGCACATCTGCGCCATTGCTCGCGTTGTCAAGCACGACTGCAGGAAATGATGGAGTTGCATGCTTCGCTCAGTAAATTACTCTACCGGGCGACTTGTCCGGCGCCTGAAACCCTGGAAGATTATTGGGCGGGGCGTTTGCCTGCTGCTGAGGAGAAAGTTGTCCGTAGCCATGTAAACCGTTGTCCTTTCTGTCAAGATGAACTCCGAACTTTGCAAGCGCGATCTGGGAATGCGCCGGAAGAATGGGTCTCCTTTGCAACGGACAGTGTTCCTCTAATACGAGCAACACTAATACAGACGGTTACCCTGCCAGCTACTTGGGCTATACGGGGGGATACAGATAGGGCGCAAAGTTGGCTTTACAAATCGGACCGCTATGATGTGCTTTTGACCTTGGAGAAGAACAGCGAACCGGCAGGAAACTATCTTCTTGCCGTTCAGGTCATGCCACAGGGTAAGGCTGGAGTGGTGGAGGGAAAAGTGTATCTCTACAAACAGCGTCGCGTTGTCAATATTATATCGTTAAATAGCGCTGGTTTCTGCGTGTTGCCTGTAGTGGGAAATGGGGTATATCAGCTCACCGTGCATCTTCAGGAAGTAGCCATCGGTGGTATCTCCATCACTGTTGAAAAACCTCCGCTCTAAGAACTGACCCCGCGACTTATGCCTTAGTCAGTTTCGCATCCTGGACTTACTGCGTCACTATGCTATGAGGTAACGCTTCTTTTCTTACGGTGGTGGAATCTGGCGAGAAAGACGTTTTAGGCTCGACCTAACTATTTTCACCACAAATTGCAGGAATTAACGCGGATTTTCCTTTGTTTCCGACCCGAACCTGTGAAATTCCGGGGTTAAAAATACATACGCCAGAGTCCAGACGGTAGTGATGTTCGCCTGTTTGTTGACCGGCAGGGAATGTATCTTGTTTTTCGGGCGCCGTCATGTGCCAGTCAATTATTGAATTGACCGCGGCAGGATTTGGCGGGAGTAGCGTATTGATGATATGGTTATTAATGCCGAGGCCATCCCCGGCAGTGGCAGTAGTAAGATATTGATGAAGCAAGTTTGTGAGACATTTCCTCATCACACAGCACAACGAAACGGGCGTCAACAGTTACAGCATGTTAGGACATGTCACTGATTATCGGTCTGTACCAGACCCTGAATTGATCCAAGCCTGTTTGCGCGGGGAACAGGCCGCATGGGATGCTTTAGTGGAGCGTTACCAGCGGCTGGTTTATTCTATTCCGCTGCGCTATGGCTTGCCGGTCGCGGATGCCGACGATATCTTTCAGGCTGTTTTCTTGAAGTTGCTGAACAAGCTGGAAACGCTGCGAGACCGGAGTAAACTGGCTTCCTGGCTGATTACAACAACACAAAGAGAAGTATGGCGGCTGGCCCGGCAACGGAAAAGAGCCATCAATTTGGACGAACCGGAAGATGAGGAATATGTCAGCATGCCGGGCGGGCTTGGTTCCCCTCATGGTGAAGTCGAGCGCTGGGAGCAACAGCAGTTCCTGCGTCAAGCTTTGCAGCAGATCTCCGACCGATGCCAGCAGTTGTTACGGATGCTATTCTATGAGGAACCTAAGCCCTCGTATGATGACATCGCCGATCGCCTGGGTATTGCAAAAGGGAGCGTTGGACCTATTCGGGCCCGTTGCTTGCAACAACTGCGCAAGGCGTGGCGGAAAATTGGGGAGTAAAGTGATTGGAAGTGTATCCAATAATGTATCTAATTTATGTCAACCGCCTCTCTTGAATAGAGGGGAGTGTATTCAGGATTAATTGATGGTGGGTGCATGCCTCTATGAGCCGAATATGAACACACCTGACAGGAACTTTCAGTGACAAACGGACGAGGACGGACAGAGAAACACGAGATCCCATTCCAATGGCTGGTCGATGCCGCCATGGGGGAACTATCTGAAGAGAAGCAGCGCATTTTGCAGGCACACTTGCAGGAAGGCTGCCCGCGCTGTGAGGCGGACTTGGCCTGGCTGCAGAAGAGTGTTGCTTTGATGCGCCGTGATGGCAGTGTGGAACCCCCGGCAGCCGTCAGCCAGCGAGCCAAGGCTATCTTCCGTCAACGTCCCGTTACACTGCAGCCCTCTATTTGGGGAAAGCTTGTAGAAGCATTCAGGCCGCTTCCCCGCCTGGCCGGCGTGGTTGCTTTACTTGTTTTGCTGATTAGCGCCCTGCTATATTTACCTTATCGCCCTGCGGAAGCTGCCTTCACGGTGCGCCAGATTGATGGTCACGCTTATGTGCTAACAGAAAACGGCCGGCAGCAGCCTTTGCAAGTAGGGGCAAAACTGGCAACGGGACAGACAGTCATTGTTCCTCAAGGGGGCCGGTTGTTGGTAACGACGGCCGGCGAACGCCAGCAAGTGTTGCTTTACTCTGGCAGTGTGGTGCAATTGCAGAGAGCAGGCAAGACAACCTCTGCCTGGCAATTGCAGCGCGGGGTTATTACCCTGCATGTTGCGGCAAGTCGAGAGATGTTGCTATCGTTTACCGCTCGGCCGGAGAGCGTGCATTTGCAGGGCCCGGCATCTGTTCAGGTGGGTGGAAGGGCAATGCTGAGCGTTACTGCCCTGTCCGGTATCGTGGAAGTCATGTCATCGACAGGGCCGGTGCGTTTGGCTACCGGCCAGAAGGTAACGCTACCCCTGGGCACTACTACGATCACGCCTACGGCGACTGCAACACAGGTGCAGCTGGCGGTGAGTCCGACCACGGTAGCGCCTTCCACGCGACCGGCGAGCCTGCCGCTAATGCCAACAGCTACATCGACCGTCGGGACGTCGCATTATACGGCCACGCCGACAACCGAGCCGCCGCTGCCTACAGCTACGCCAACATTTATGCTGTCAATGCCTACGGCTACACCAACATTTATACTGCCAATGGCTACGGCTACGCCGACATTTGCACCGCCGCACCATACAGCTACGCCGACAACTGAGCCGCCGCTGCCCACGGCTATGCCGACATTTGCACCGCCTCATCATACGGCTACGCCGACAACTGAGCCGCCGCTGCCCATGGCTACGCCGACAACTGAGCCGCCGCTGTCTACGGCCACGCCGACATTTATGCCGCCGCTGCCCACGGCTACGCCGACATTTATGCCGCTGATGCCTACGGCTACGCCGACATCTATGCCGCCGCTGCCTACGGCCACGCCGACGACTGAGCCGCCGCTGCCCACAGCTACGC
>WFQT01000303.1 GCA_015486895.1 Anaerolineae bacterium | reverse complement strand
CAAAACCAATGGCCAAGCCTGCTCGTTTACAAGCGGAGAATGTCCTGCGGAAAGCGACCTCTCAGGAACGGCTGACGTTAACGCCAGAAGAGAGTGCGGCTTTGCTATCAGCTTACGGCGTACGCACACCTGCTGCTCAGGTAACCCATACTGTTGAAGAAACAGTGCGCTATGCCGAAGGGATAGGGTACCCGGTAGTGCTGAAACTACAATCGCCGGATATCCTGCACAAATCGGACGTAGGTGGCGTTTTTGTAGGATTGGAAAACGCTGAAGCAGTGCAGAAGGCTTTTGATATGATTATTGCTAATGCACATGCTGCCTGGCCGGAAGCGCGCATTGAGGGAGTGCTGGTACAGGAAATGGTAAATGGCGGCCGAGAAGTTATCATCGGAGGCATGCACGATGCACATTTTGGCCCACTGCTCATGTTTGGTGTAGGGGGAATCTTAGTAGAACTTCTGGGCCAGGTGACTTTCCGCCTGGCGCCAGTGAACCAGGAAGAGGCTGCCCAGATGTTGTGCGAGACAGTTGCCAGCAAACTGTTGCAAGGTGTGCGTGGAACACCGCCAGCCGACCGGACGGCTGTGATTGATGCCTTAGTAAGCATCGGCCAGCTTATAAGCGATTTTCCGCAAATTCAGGAAATTGACCTGAATCCGTTATTGGCGTTGCCTGCCGGGAAAGGGGTCATAGCAGTGGATTCGCGGATAATTCTCAGAACCTAAAATCACTTTATGCGACTAACTTTTCTGAAGGAGTGTAGAATTCATGAATATATTAGGACAATTTTCAGTCTTTCCGACCATCCCAGAGCCAATTCGGCGACTGGAAGAATTAGCGGATAACCTCTGGTGGGCATGGAACAACGATGCTCAAGCACTTTACGCCCTTCTTTCTCCAGAATTATGGGAAAAGAGTGATCATAATCCTGTCAAATTGCTGCGAGAAGTACCGCAAGCTCGATTAGATGCTGCTGCCGAAGACCCAGCCTTTTTAAGCCGCTACAAAGAGGTTCTCGATCACTTTGACCGGTATCTTGGGCGCACAGATACGTGGTTTCATCAGAACTATCCCGATTATGATGATAGTCCCGTTGCCTACTTCTCCGCCGAGTTTGGCCTCCACGAGGCGTTGCCAATCTACTCTGGCGGTTTGGGCATTCTTTCTGGCGATCACTGCAAAGCAGCCAGCGATTTAGGGCTGCCCTTTGTTGGCGTCGGCTTCCTTTACCCTCAAGGCTATTTTACCCAGATGATTGATAGCGAAGGCCACCAGGAAGCAGTGTACGAGAAACTGGACTTTTCAGAGGTTCCGGCTCATCCGGCAACGACGCCACAAGGGGAAGAAGTGATTGTCCACGTTCAATTGCCAGGCCGGATTGTTTACGCCCGCGTGTGGGAGATCAATGTAGGGCGTATCAAACTCTACCTTATGGACACAGACGTGCCTCAGAACGTGCCTAAAGACCGTGACCTTTCCGCCCGGCTCTACGGTGGTGACTGGGAAATCCGCATTGCCCAAGAAATTGTCCTCGGCATTGGCGGCGTGCGCGCTTTAGAGGCTTTGAACATTCGACCAGTGGCCTATCACATGAATGAAGGGCATTCCGCTTTCCTCAGCCTGGAACGAGTGCGACAATTGATGCTTAAGCAAGGGCTAAACTTCAATGAAGCTGTGGAGGTTACTAAGGCTGCCAGCTTATTCACCACGCATACTCCAGTGGCTGCGGGCAACGATGCTTTCAGTTTTGAACTAATGGACAAATATTTCAGTTTTTACTGGGGTGAATTAGGACTCACTCGTGAGCAATTTCTCGATTTGGGGCGCTGGAATACGCCGGGAGGAGAACAATTCAGCATGACCGTCTTGGCGCTGCGGCTCTCTTGTCAGCACAACGGTGTGAGCAAACTGCATGGGGCTGTTTCCCGGAAGATGTGGCAAGACCTTTGGCCAGGGTTGCCACTGCCAGAAGTCCCCATTGGCTATATTACCAACGGTGTGCATCTGGAAAGCTGGATGTCATCGCAGTTAGCGGCGTTAGTGGAAGCAGAAGGTGGCCCTGCCTGGCGAGATGTTCAAGACGATACCGCGTTCTGGGGGGTTGTTGATGCTATTCCTGACGATGCGTTGTGGACAAGCCACCAGATTGCTAAGAAAGAAATGATTACCTTGCTGCGGCAACGCATTCAACGGCAACGGTTGCGCCACGGCGAAACAGCTCAGGTAATTGATGACTCTGCTACTTTGTTGAACCCGAAAGCGCTTACCATCGGCTTTGCCCGTCGTTTTGCCACCTATAAACGAGCCACTTTGATTTTCCATGACCTGGAACGGCTACAGCGAATTCTCTCTGACCCAGAGAAACCGGTGCAAATCATTTTTGCCGGCAAAGCCCATCCCGCTGATGAGCCCGGGAAAGCGCTTATCCAGCAGATTTACCAAATGGCGCAGCAGCCAGAATTCCGCGGGAAACTGCTATTTGTGGAAAACTACGACATCAATATTGCTCGCTACCTGGTACAAGGGGTGGATGTCTGGTTGAATAATCCTCGCCGGCCGTTAGAGGCCAGCGGCACTAGTGGTCAGAAAGCAGGGCTCAACGGTGCGCTCAATTTCAGCGTTTTGGACGGTTGGTGGCCGGAAGGTTACAATGGGAAAAATGGTTGGGCTATTGGCGAGGAACGGACGTATAAAGATGAATCGACTCAAGACGCCGCGGACGCAATTTCCCTCTACAACCATCTAGAAAAGGAAATCATTCCACTTTTCTTCCGGCGTGACGGAAACGGCGTTCCGACCGACTGGGTTAAGAAGATGAAAGATAGCATTCGCACCATTGCACCACAGTTCAACACCCGGCGCATGGTTAAAATGTATTTTGAGCATTATTACTTGCCGGCTGCACAACGGGCACAAAAACTTTCCGCCGCAGGTTACCAGATTGGTAAAGCGCTTTCCGCTTGGAAAGCACAGGTGCGGAGCGTCTGGTCGACTATTTCCTTACAGGCGCAAGGGCCGGAGGATGGACAGTGGACGGTTGGCGACGCTATTGAAGTAACAGCAACTCTTTTCTATGGCACGTTGAACCGGTCCGACGTTAGCGTAGAGTTAGTGGTAATCCAGAAAGATGGTCAGGAAGCGCCAATCAGTGTAATTCCCATGGAACCTGTGCAAGCACAGGAAAATGGCACCTGGATGTATAAGGGGAGTTTCCGGCCGGAGCGGAATGGTCACTATGTTTACGGTGTCCGCGGATTGCCGCACCACCCTGATCTGGCCAATAGATTCGAGATGGGCCTGGTGCGCTGGGCATAGTAGAAGCGAGTCTTTTCCTCAGAGGATGCCTCGCTCCTACCACTCACCACTGGCTGCCATGCATGTGGCAGGCGGTGAAATGTCCTGGCTCCCCGGCTACCGGCAGCAGTGGTGGTACTTCCTGTCGGCAAATTTCCCGGGCGCGCGGGCAACGCGGATGAAAGCGGCACCCAGCGGGAGGATGGATGGGATTGGGAATCTCCCCTTTCGGTATGGGTGCTAAACGTCGAAACCTCGGATCCGGTACCGGCACGGCAGCCAATAGAGCCTGAGTATACGGGTGTTGTGGATTACTGTAAACCTGCTCTATGTTGCCCAGCTCGACGATTTGTCCCAAGTACATCACTGCAATGCGGTCACAGATATACTTGGCAGTGGCCAGATCGTGAGTGATGAAAAGATATGTGAGGTTAAATTCATCTTTGAGCCGCTGCATCATGTCCAGCAGCATGGCCCGAACTGATACGTCGGCCATAGCGATGGGTTCATCGGCTACAATGAAGTCAGGATGCAAGATGAGAGCTCTCGCCATGACGACCCGTTGCCGTTGGCCGCCGCTAATCTGGTGTGGATAGAGGCGATAGTAGCGATCTGGTGGTGTGAGCCCAACTCGCCCCAATAAATCCAGCACTTGCTGGCGAGTTTCCTCACCCTGGGAGATGCCATGGATTTCCAGCGGGTGGCCAATGGCCCGACCAATACTCATACGGGGGTTGAGCGAGGCATACGGGTCCTGGAAAATGATTTGCATACGGCGGCGCAAAGGGCGCAGATCACCTTCCGACAAGTGGGAAATATCCTGGCCGTTAAGGACAATGTGGCCGGCTGTGGGCTCCAGCAAGCGGATAATCAAGCGGCCGGTAGTGGTTTTGCCGCTGCCGCTTTCGCCTGCCAGTCCGAAGACTTCCCCACGCTTGATATGGAAAGAGACATCGTCCACCGCCCGGACGAACT
>WFQT01000302.1 GCA_015486895.1 Anaerolineae bacterium | reverse complement strand
TGACCGAGGCGGTCGCTGTCGTGATTTTAGGCTGGTTTACCGATCTAATGGATGGCCCTTTTGCTCGTGGGGCGGCACCATTGAAAACCCGGCTCAACCGTTACGATTTCGTGGTAGATGTAACTTTCAACTGGTCGGTACTCATTTACATCACATTGAGCGGCTTCCTTCCCGCCCGGCTGACCATTATTTATACCTTAATTGTGATATTGATTGTAGCTATTACGCAGCGTAAAGCCATCGCCGTTATTTTTATGCGGCCCATCGATCTGGTCGGTGTGGCAGTCCTCATTTACAACGCTCCGATCATTGCAGCGCTAGTAGCTGTCTATTTTTCCGGTTTGGCGGTCATACGCTGGAAACGCATCAAATCACGCACTATCGCCTGGATTCGGGACATCTTGGAAATATTCGGCTGGCGACATTCAGAAGAATGATAGCCACCAATAATATGGATGAGACTACGGGGTCGGCGACAAGGTCGTGACAGCCGGAAATCGCTCTTTTCATTTACTGTCTGGAGTCTGGCAAGAATGACGGTTTAGGCTCGACCTAATTATATTTACCACAGATTACACGGGTTAACACAGATTTTTCTTGCCTTTCAAACCAAATCTGTGCAATTCTATGTTTTTCTGTGGCTAAAACAAAAAACGCCAGAGCCCAGTACTGTAACAGCCGTGGACTCTTACAAGGACATTTTTGACTGTGAAAACTTGGCTTCTCATAAACCCCGCAGCCGGTTCTGGCCGCCACGGTGACAGTTTGAAGCGTGCTATACGCTACTTGCGCTCTCGTGACTGGGAAATACAAACGATTACCGTCATGGCACAGGAAATTAGCGCTGTTTCCCGGAGAGCTGCCCAAAGTGGTGTAGATGTCGTGATTATTGGCGGTGGGGACGGTTCTGTGGGGCTCGCTGCGAACGGACTGGTAGGCAGCGATACCCAATTGGGTATCTTCCCCATTGGTACCGGCAATGTCTTTGCCCGGGATATTCTCCTGCCAGTACCAACACCCTTGTCCCCATCTCCCGTCTACGACGCAGCCCGTGCTCTTTACCACGGCCATGCAGTCCGCATTGACGTAGGACGCATCCAGGCCGAAAACTCCGACATTAAACCAAGGTGCTTCCTTTCCTGGGCTGGCATTGGCTTTGACGCCGCCGTGGCCCAGAAAGTGGAAGCAGCACCAGAGGACAAACGTTTCTGGGGCCGGCTGGCTTTTGTGGGCCCGGCGTTGGCCGTTGCCAGCACCTATCAGGGCGTACCTATCACCGTGGAAGTAGATGGCTACAAGGTGTCTCACCAAGCTCTCTTGGTAGTAGTGAACAACATCCAGCTCTACGGCGGCCTGGTACGCATGGCACCCATGGCTCGGATTGACGATGGGTGGCTGGATATTGCCATTTTCCCCGGCAAAACACTGGCTGACCTGCTAGGCCAGGTCCTACCCTTAGCCGTCAGTGGCGAACCTGACGGTACGCTGACGATCCTGCGCCGGGGTAAACGGGTGCGCATTGAGGCTGATCCTCCTCTTTCAGTTCATGCTGACGCCGATCCCTACGCCAATACTCCAGTACACATTGACATCGTTCCCGCGGCGCTGAATATTATTTTACCTCCGAAAGTGCCCCAACACTTGCTGGTCAACAAAGTGGAGGCATCATGATGTTAGAAGGAACCCTAAGTGTTAGCGAGCTTACCCATTACCTGCGAGCTCTATTTTTGGAAGATGCCCTATTAGGCAACGTGTGGGTGGAGGGGGAGGTCTCTAATTTCGTCCGGGCTCGCTCTGGGCATTGTTATTTTACTTTAAAAGAGGCCAAGGCTGCCCTGAAGGTCGTCATGTGGAAGCAAAACGCTGCAGCTTTGAGCCGGCTCCCGGAAAATGGCGATCATATCGTGGTCCACGGTTACATCGATATCTATCCCGACCGCGGAGAGTACCAGCTCTATGCCGATTTCCTACGCCCTATAGGATTGGGCGATTTATATCAGCGTTTTTTGATCCTGAAGGAGAAATTAACGACAGAAGGGCTCTTCGCTGAGGAACGCAAACGACCGCTGCCTGCCTATCCGCGGCGGGTTGGTGTGGTCACTTCTCCCACCGGAGCGGCTTTGCGGGACATTATCCGGGTCATTCGGGGCCGGTACCCGTTAGTGGAAGTGGATCTATTCCCAACGGAGGTGCAGGGGGAGACAGCACCGGCGCGCATTGTCGCCGCCCTACAAAATGCGGCTGCTTACGGTGTGGACGTTATCATCCTGGCCCGGGGTGGTGGCTCTCTGGAAGACTTGTGGAGCTTTAATGACGAAGCGGTTGTGCGGGCTGTTGCCGCTTCTCCGATACCAATAATCAGCGGTGTAGGCCACGAAACGGATTCTACCTTAACGGACTTTGCTGCCGATAAGCGCACGCCGACCCCCTCGGCGGCCGCGGCTGCGGCTGTGCCCGATGGCAGCAACCTGGCGTCGGTAGTTGCCTCTCTGCGCGATGTGTTGGGACACCAGATGGACAACGCTCTCTCTATGAAAAGGGAAGCACTACGCCAGCAGCGTCGTTTCCTGGAGCATTATGACCCCCGGGTGCGTTTGGCTGCTGCGCGCCAGCAAGTTGATGACATGGTCACTATGTTAGAGCGGAACTGGTCTTTCCAAATGCGTTGGCGCCGGCAACAGGTGCGGCATCTGGCTGAGAAACTGACCAGCTTGAACCCGCGGTCTATCCTCGGCCGGGGTTACGCCCTGATTTACCAACAAGATGGCTCTTTAGTGCGGGAAGCAGCCGCTTTACAGCCTGGGGACCCGCTTGTCATGGAAGTCTATCGTGGCCGCTTTGGAGCGACGGTCACTTATATCGAGGAGAACGCAGAACATGGAGAACAAGAAGCCAGTTAACGAGATGTCTTTTGAGGAAGCATATACCGAACTGTCCACCATCGTCCAAGCTATGGAAGCGGAGGATCGGCCGTTAGAGGAGGCGCTGCACTTCTACGAGCGGGGCATCGCTTTAGCCGATCATTGCAGCGCCCTCCTAGACAAGGCAGAATTGCGCATCCGACAAATCGACAAGGGCGCCGATGGCAAATTGGAGGCGGAACCTTTCACCGGGCCGTTGGACAGCCGCTGAGAAAAGGGAGTGAATAATGAACAAACCGCTACGACCCAGCGCCCTGCGGGTGCAAGCAGCACTGGACGCTTTAGGTTTCTCCTTTCAGGTAATGGAGCTGTCTGACTCTACCCGAACAGCGTTCGAGGCAGCTCAGGCCGTTGGCTGCAACGTGGGTCAAATTGCCAAATCGTTGATCTTCCGGGGGAAACGGACGGACAAGCCAATTTTAGTGATCGCCAGTGGCGCTAACCGGGTGGATGAGACGAAGTTAAGCGCTCTGGTCGGAGAAACGGTAGTGAAAGCAAAGGCGGATTTCGTACGCCAACATACCGGCTTTGCCATTGGTGGGGTGCCGCCGGTGGGCCATACTGAGCCGTTGGAAACATGGATCGACCAGGACTTATTGCAATACGATGTTATCTGGGCAGCGGCTGGTACCCCCCGAGCGTTGTTTCAACTTTCTCCACAAAACTTAGCAGCCATGACCGGGGGCCAGGTAGTGGAGTTGAAAGCATAGTGTAGCTTTTTGCCGCTACCAAATTTCAAGACGTGTTACGTGTTACGTGTTACGTGTTGCGTGTTACGTGTTGCGTGTTGCGTGTTGCGTTTTCGCTGCGGCGCGTGTTGTTATTAACAATTGCATCAATACTCAGTTACTTCTTCGATACTTTGCTTTGCAACGACCACAGAACCTCAATCCGGGGGGGCGAGTGAAACAGCGCCGCGGTCAACGACGGAATACGAAATACGGAATACGGAATACAAAATACGCCTCACCTCTTATTTTCATCCGCTGTGGTGGCCGCAGGCCCATGACGACTCCTCTGGTAATCCGCAAGGGTATCAATATCTTCCCAGATGCTCGGGCCCGGCCAGTCCAACCAGGCAGCGGCGGGCAGGAAACGCGAAAAAATCGCCCGCCCGCCCTGGTCGCCTTGAATTTGTCGCAATGCCGGGAAAAGAGTCCGGTCGAAAAGCACCGGATTGCCACGCCGCCCATGCCAGTGAGGTAGTACCAACGGCGCCAGCGTTTCTCGATGTCGCTGCAGAAGGGCGTTGAGCAGTTCCGGCGTGACACCGGGCTGATCTGCTAAGACGAAAGTGGCGCTGCCTACAGTGGGTGGCAATGCGGAGAGGCCGGCACAGACACTACTGGATTGCCCTTCACGCCAATGCTCGTTGACCACAATCTGCAACCGGGGAGCGCTCCGTTGCTCGGCGGGCAGGGCTGCGGCTACGGTTTCTGCTTCGGCGCCAAGCACCAGAACGACCTGCTGGATATCGCTGGCCAGGACCTGCTGGAGGACATGCACCAAGAGGGAGCGTCCTTGCCAGGGCAGCAATTGTTTCAAACGGCCCATTCGTCGCCCGGCGCCGGCAGCCAGCACCACCGCCGCTGCCGGGGAGATCGCCTCCCACACCGGTTCCATTCCCGCTTGTAAATGTGTCAAGAGCACTACTTCTTCGCTCGGGTCTTGCAACAATGATTCGGCAACGGACCGGGCGGCAGAGAGCTGGCTTACGTCATCCACCTGATTGATCAATACTGGGCTGTGCATGGCGGTGGTGACGAAGCGCCGTCCCCCCTCAGGGTGGTTTAGAACGCCGCGAATTGTCTCAGCGGAGATTATGGAGCCTACCGGTTGGCCACTCAAGCGAGCCGCCAACTCTGGGCGATGCACATACTCCGCCGTCAGCGGTTTTCCAAGGGCGGCGAGGCCAACTACCCGCACCAAGTGCGTCGTGTGGGTCGGGATCACCGGCTCCTGGGGCGCAGGCGCTTTTAGCGGCCGGGTGTGACTTCTATCTGCTTCCACTACCACCGCATCGATATCCGGCGATGCCCAAAGCCGATCTACCCACGCCGGAGGCAGGCCTGCCACCCGGTCATTGCGGGGATTAAGGGCTCCAATCAGCAATAATGGTGTTCGCCGGCTCTGGAAATGACGCTTAACTGCTTGGTCCACACTTTCCCAATGCCCGCTGTGCTGGAAAAGAGAGGCAGCGTGAGCCGTTTGGGCGCGGAAAAGGATAGCAGTCGAGGTCAGGACGACATTTCCACCAGCCGAGGCCAGCTCTTCTCCCAAGCGAAAGAGCGTAGCACTTTTACCGCCACCTCCGACAATGCTGATTAGAGGGCGATCCGTAAGCGCAAGCCGTAACGCAGTTACCAGGTGCACGTATGGCTTACCTATGCTCGATGATCATGATGCCCAAGCCGCGCCGGCCGGCATGGGCGGCGAAAATTGGGCCCGCGTCGGCGAAAAGGAGATCGGCCGGCAATGCCGAGAGCTTCTGCCTCATAAGCTCTGACAAGTAGTGAGCATCCTCTTCTCCTTGAGTATAGGCTATTGCCATGTGGTCGATAGGAGCGTGGCTCAATGCCAATTCGCTTAGCCTTCTTACTCCTTGGCGGAAAGAACGAACAACGCTGTGAAAGCGGAATTCACCTTTCTCCATAGTGAGAATGGGTTTAATATCAAAGACCTTAGCTGCCCGGTCGATGAAAACCATCACCCGGCTTAGACGGCCTCCCCGCTTGACCTGCTCCACGCTATTTAACAAAATGTACAGGCGTAACCGCCGCCGCAAGTCAGTGAGACGAGCAACGATCTCCTCCAATGACAGGCC
>WFQT01000301.1 GCA_015486895.1 Anaerolineae bacterium | reverse complement strand
GTTGTAAGGGGGGTGGAGGTGTGTATATGGCGCCGGGCAGGGTACTGCGCCACCGGTTGCGCCCCGGTCCCACTTGTTTCACTGCCGTCAGGATCCGTTTCTCCCCGTTCAGCAGAAGCAGGTTGGAATGACGCCCCATCACTTCCGCCATCAGGACACTTTTCCCCTGCTGAGGATGCTCAAAGCTGAAGAATAACAGCCTCTCGAAAGGTGGTTGTTCTACGGAGAGCAGAGCCGCGCCGCGCAGCCGTTTGCGCATTTGGAGGAGCAATGGTGAAGGAGCGTCGTTACCACGGCGTAGCTTTTCCGGCCAGAGCTGCGCTGTTGCCAGCTTCGGATCGGCAGAGAGGAGCAGATAGTGGCGTTTTCCCCTCGCGTAGATTTCTAAGGCATAGCTCCGCGTATCTGTTTGCAAAACACCCTGCACCCGGCCGGGGATGATTGCCCCTAACAATTCCGCCACCACGGCGGCAGCGGTCCAGGCATCGAAAGTAAAAGCCGCCATCATTTTACCAATCGTGTTCTAATAGCCAGGCGAACTGGGCAATCGTGGTAGTGTAGCGCATCCGCACCCGTCGCAAGTTGAAAAGATGGTCGCTGGCATGCCACTTCCCCTGCTGGGTGGTCAGACCGGCCCAGTAACCGGCGGAGTGGAAGACTCGCACTACTTTTTCGTCATAGCAACCGCTGGGATAGGCGATATAGCGAGCCGGTTTGCCCAACTGTGCTTGGAAGCTCTCACTGCACCCTAAAGCTTGCCAGACTAAGTAATCGGTGCTTTTGTTGCGTAAGTCGGCATGGTTGCGGCTGTGGGCGCCAAAGTGGATGCCGGCCTGGTGCAGCGTTTTTACCTGGGCCCAGGTCATGTAACCTGGCCGGTCACTGTTGAGAAAATCGGTGATCAGGAAGACGGTGGCAGTCATGGCATGATCGCGCAAGATAGGGAAAGCGTTTCGGTAAAAGTCTTCGTAGCCATCATCGAAGGTGATGATTACCGGTTTCGAGGGCAATGGCCGGCCTTGAGTTAAGTAGTAAACCAGGTCGTTTAGAGTGACCGCGTGGTAACCATTGTCGGCTAAGAAATCTAGTTGCCGGGCGAATTGCTCCGGTGTTACCGAGAGATCCACTCGGTAGCGGTCGGCGTTTGCCGGTGGGTGCGAGAGATAGTGGTACATGAGAATAGGGAGTTGCACTGTACGCTTCTGGCCGTCCGGGGTGGGGCCGGGTGTGGATGTCGCTGTCGGTGTGGATGTCACTGTCGGTGTGGGTGTCGCCGTCGGTGTGGACGTTGCTGTTGGCGTGGAGGTGTTAGTTGCCGTTGGAGTATGGGTGGCTGTAACCGTCGGTGTGTGAGACGCTGTTGCAGTGGGCGTCATAGTGGGAGACGGTGTCAGGGAGAGGAGAACCTTGTTGGCCCCAGTAGGGGCCGATGCTGCCGGCCAGTGACCAGCACCTACAGTCAAAAAAGAGTGTTGCGGTGCGCTCGCAGAGGCCCAGAAGCCAACGCCACCCCCGATTAAGATGAGAAAAGCAACAACGAGCAGGATAGTTTTCTTCATGGGGCAAGGATAGCGAAAAAGAAGCTAACGGGCAAATTCATCCGTAGTAACTCAGACAGGTTCATGTGCAAGTGATTTTTTGGCGGCTGGAAGTCGCAGTAACGCTTGCAAAGTCGCCCTCCGGCTACTGGATTCCAACTCGCACAGGCAGGTTTTGTAATTGTTGCCGCGATTTCAGGCGCCGCTTTATGTGATAACAATGCGGACATTTACAACATCCGGTGGGCAGAAGAGGATATCCGTGAGTCATTTGCCCAGAAAACTGCACCAGAATATTCAGTTATCAAGAAAATATAGCCAGTGATCAGGCAATTCTCTCTAATTTGGCGAAACTAACCAGAAGTTTCTTGATTCCTACACTGTCAAAGACGACAGTTACTTCTTCATCACCGCCGGCAAGGGCGCTATTGACGACAAGACCGCGACCAAACACGGCATGTTGAACATGCTCCCCCGGAGAGAATTGCGGCTCCACGGCATTCTGTTTTGGCCAAGAAGAGGGCTGTGCTTCCTGCTGATTCAAATGTGTATTTGCTGCCGTTGTCCGTTCTCGGCGCTTCTTCTTCCGCTCTCCGGAGTTAACGAGGGAAGCAGGGATGTGCCGTAAGAAGCGAGAAGGGGTGGAAAGCTGCTCTTGCCCCCAGAGAGTGCGCCGGAAGGTATGCAACAGGTAGAGGCGGTCTTTGGCCCTGGTAACGCCAACATAGAAGAGGCGTCTCTCTTCTTCCATTTCATCCGGCGATTCTTGCGATCGGCTATGAGGTAGGATGCCATCCTCAACGCCGGTGATAAAGACGACGGGGAATTCCAGTCCTTTGGCCATGTGCAACGTCAACAATGTCGGCACTTCTTCTTCCTCTGGCAGATTGTCCACGTCAGAGACCAAACTCACATTCTCTAAGAACGTGGTAAGTGCCTCGGAAGCTTCCAGCACTGAAGTATCGATGGCGACGCTGCGCAGTTCTTGCACGTTCTCCCAGCGGCTTTCGTCGCCGTTTTTTTTCATCAGGTAATCATAATAAGCGATATCGCTCAAAACCCGGTCTATCAGCAATGGCACACTGGTCTGCTCGCGCAGGTTGACCCATGCAGCCCATACCTCGGCGAAATCTAAGAGCAATCGCTTGGCCCGGGTAGGAAAAGAAGGTGCCGCCGGCAGTTGTCCCGGCCTTTGCCGCCAGGCCTGCAAGGCATCATAGATAGTCATGTTACATTGCCGTGCCCACTCTAATAGCACAGATACACTTTTCTCGCCCAACCCTCGGGGCGGCGTGTTGATCACCCGCAGTAAGCTAATCTCATCGGCCGGGTTGTGAATTATGCGCAGGTAAGCCAGAATGTCCTTGATTTCCTTACGGGCATAGAAACGGGTAGCGCCCACTAAGCGGTAAGGCATATTCCGGCTGACAAACGCTTCTTCCAAGGCCCGGGATTGGGCGTTGGTTCGGTACATAATGGCAAAGTCGCCTAACTGATACTTTTCTTCGCGCAACAAGCTGGTGATCTTCGAGCAAACGTAGTCCGCCTCCTCAGTCTCATTGTAGGCGTTGTAAACAGTAACCATGGGCCCTACTTCGCGCTGGGTATGCAGTTTCTTTTGTACTCGTTGCTTGTTGTGGCTGATAATAGCATTGGCTACTTCCAGAATAGTACGAGTGGAGCGATAGTTTTCTTCTAATAGGAAGACGCGAGCCTGGGAATAATCTTGTCGGAAGCGCAATACGTTGCGGAAATCTGCCCCGCGGAAGCGATAGATGGATTGATCTTCATCACCAACGACGAAAATATTGCCGTTATCGCCGGCCAACTGGCGTATTAAGTGATATTGCACGCTATTAGTATCCTGAAATTCATCTACCAGGATGTAACGGTAACGTTGGCGGTAACGCTGTAAGATAGCGGGATCATCGCGGAACATGAAAACGGTTCTTGTCAGCAAGTCATCGAAGTCTAAGGCATCATTTGCCTCTAATATCTTCGCATAGCGTTGGTAAGCGCGGCGCACGATTTCATCGCGATAGTTACGGTTGGGCAGTTCCTCCGGCAGCAGCATTTCGTTCTTAGCCCGGGAAACGGCAGCCAATAGACTCTTAGGGGTGTAGCTTTTCTCGTTAATGTTCAGATCTTTCAAGGCAGAGCGCATGGCGCTAATCTGGTCGGTGGTGTCGTAGATGTGATAATGGGGATTCAGGCCGATCCATTCCGCCTCGTAGCGCAGCCAGCGGGCACAGATGCTATGGAATGTGCCGATGGTAGCGCCGTGGAGGGCACCATTCAACAAATGTGCAGTACGTTCTTTCATCTCCCCGGCAGCTTTGTTAGTGAAAGTAACCGCTAAAATGTGAAAAGGGGGCACGTCTTTCTGCTGTACCAGGTAGGCAATACGGTAAGTCAACACCCGCGTTTTGCCTGATCCGGGGCCGGCCAGAACCAATACCGGCCCCTCAGTGCTGCTGACCGCCGCCTGTTGTTGTTCGTTCAGATCGTCTAAGAGTGATTTCATAGTTTTACTCCGCTGCTTGCCCCGGCAGAACGGAAAAAACCGGCACCAGGAAGATGCCGGTCTATTCTCAGGGAGAAGCAGCTAACGGGAAGGTGTTACTCATGCTGAAGCTGGTGCTGCCATAGCCTCGGCGAACAGTTTTTCAAAAGCCTCGCGATCCAGCGTCTCCACTTCGATTAAAGTCTCGGCGATCTTTTTTACTGCAGCTTGATGGTCCGTCAAAACCTGGCGAGCTCGTTGGTAAGCTTCTATTACTAACCTGTGCATTTCCTCATCTATTTGGTGAGCCATTTCTTCACTGTAGTTGCGCTCGGAGCCGATTTCCCGGCCCAAGAAGACTGTCGCCTCTTTGTGTCCTAAAGCCAAGGGACCGATTTCGTCACTCATGCCGAAAACGGTAACCATTTGTCGAGCCATGATGGTAACTCGCTCGATGTCATTGCTGGCGCCAGTTGTAATTTCATGGAATGTGAGTTCCTCGGAGACTCGCCCACCTAATAGGGCGGCCATATCGTCCATATATTTCTGCCGGCTGTGCATCGTCCGGTCTTTGAGCAAAGGCATAGTATAGCCCCCCGCCATCCCCCGGGGGATAATCGTGACTTTCTGTACTGGGTCGCAGAGGGGCAGTACATGCATAATGACTGCATGGCCAGTCTCGTGGTAAGCAACGGTGCGTCGCTCCTCTGGGCTGATGACTCGGCTGCGCCGCTCCGGCCCCATGGAGACACGTTCAACCGCCTCGGATAGTTCACTCATGGTGATCTGGTGCTTATTACGTCGGGCAGCTAAAATTGCTGCTTCATTGATTAAGTTCTCTAAGTCGGCACCCACGAAGCCAGGCGTGAGGCGGGCAATAGTGTCTAAATCCGCATCTGGCGCCAGAGGCTTGCCGCGGCTGTGCACTTCCAGAATTTGGCGTCGGCCACGGATGTCCGGCGGATCCATGATTACCCGGCGGTCGAAACGGCCAGGACGCAACAGGGCCGGATCAAGTATGTCTGGCCGGTTGGTAGCTGCCATGACAATGACATTCGTGTCGGTACCAAAGCCATCCATTTCAACCAGAATCTGGTTCAGTGTTTGCTCCCGCTCGTCGTGGGAACCACCTAACCCGGCCCCTCGTTGCCGTCCTACGGCATCGATCTCATCTACAAAGACGATGCTGGGGCTGTTCTTTTTGGCCTGGACAAACAGGTCTCGCACCCGGCTGGCGCCCACGCCGACGAACATTTCCACGAACTCGGAGCCAGAGATGCTGAAGAAAGGAACGCCTGCTTCGCCGCTGACCGCTTTTGCCATGAGAGTCTTGCCGGTACCCGGCAGGCCTACCAGGAGCACTCCTTTGGGAATGCGGGCCCCTAAGGCAACGAACTTCTGTGGCTCGCGCAGAAATTCCACCACTTCTTGTAGTTCTTGTTTGGCTTCCTCGGCACCGGCCACGTCATCGAAAGTCACTGTGGGCTTATCGCCAGTGAAGACTCGCGCCCGGCTCTTGCCAAAAGAAAAAGCCTGACTGCCGGCTCCTTGCGATTGCCGAATTAAGAAGTAGAAAAAGCCACCCATGAGCAATAATGGAAGGAAAACGGAGAGCATCAGTGGCCCAACCTGGCTCCACCACCCTTCCGTTTTTACTTCAATTTTGATTTTTTGTAGCTCGTCTGCGCTGACGCCCAGGTTACGGAGCGTCTTAACCAACGAGTCCTGTGGATCTTTGCGGGAAGCTACGATACTGCCATCTTTCAGCGTTACCAGCAGCGTGTCGTCCGGTTGGATGGTTATTTTCGCTACCTGACCCTGGTGGATTTTCTGTACGACTTCCCCGAGATTAGCCGTCGCCGGCTGTTGTCCGCCGGTGAAAGCCACAAGGAAAAAGCCCAGTACTAATACCGCCAGAATGACCAGGAAAAGTAATCCGTTTCTGTAACTGTTTCTCTTCTCTTGCATTACAGCTTATCTTACCCCGTTTTGTTGTCTATTCTGTAAAAGGCAACGTCCCTCGTTCTCAGACGGGTCCGTGGCCCGCCGGTGGCCGAAACCCCCCGCATCATAGATGCGGATAGGGCGTTAGCGACCATTTTCATCCTCCGTGGTGCAGGCATGCCAGCATGGGGATTTGCCCCGACCTTCCCATGCTGCTCCTAACCTTGGGCGGTTGCCTCACGGAGCGGGCACAAGGCCACGCCCCAATGTATTGAGCAGATATCAAATTCGCATAACTTAACGTCAGTCGGCTACATGAGAGTAAAGTTTATGATCGTAATAAAAGCCGGGGTTCGTATTCCCCGGCCTCTCTTGCCTCTTTGCTGAATTCGTACCCCACTAACAGTCAGTTTAACACAATGCCGATTTCTTGTCAAAGGACTTTCCCGTCAGGGCGCACGCGGATGACATGGTAACGTAACTGGAGTCTGGCGAAAATGATGTTTTAGGCTCGACCTGTCTATCTTCACCACAGATTAATACAGATTTTTCTTTGCTTATAGCCCTCAATCTGTGAAGTTCTGTGTTTTTCTGTGGCTAAAATAAAAACGCCAGGGTCCAGTAACGTAATGTGATAATCTTAAAATATCCGCCCCGGTCAGGCTCCATGCCAGCTTTATCATCATGAAAAGCCCAGTAGCAAGCCGCCATGGTAAACCAGCCAAGTGACCAGGACGGCCATTGCTAAGGGAATGGCATTACCTAACGCCACCCACTTTAGGCTGCGCGTTTCTTTCCAGATGGCCCAGGTGGTTACCAAACAGGGCAAGTAAAGCATGTAGAACACCATGAACGTGTACGAGGTCAACGGTGTCCAATTGCTCGCTAAGAAATTCAGCAAAGTCTGGGAATCATGGAGGCTAGATTGCAAACCGTAGGTCATGCCCAGGGAGGGAATAATAATCTCTTTCGCCGGCAGAGTGAACAACAGGGAAGTCATCATTTCGCCACTGAGATGCAGTGGCGCGCCCACAAAGGACATAAAATGAACTAACCGCCCCACGGCGGTCTGTGCGAAAGGGACGCCGGGGGGTACGTTACCTAAAATCCAGATGGCAACTGTGGCCGGGGCAGCAATTTCAGTGGCTCTCCACATGGTCTGTCCCACTTTGTCTAATAGCGTGCGCCAGATGACCTGGCCCCATTGTGGCTGGCGATAGGGAGGAAGCTCTAGCACGAAACCTCCTTCCTCACCGCGGAAAATAGTGAGATTCAAAAGCCAGGTTACCAAGAAAACGGCTGCCAAGCTAAGTAACACCAGCGAGACCATCACCGGCAAAGCATTGTTGCCGAACAAGAGGATCGCCAAAGCAATGCCAGCACCGAAGCGACCGTTACAAATGACCAAAGGACTGGTCAAGATGGCCACTAATCGATCCTTTTCATTGTCAATGATGCGGGTGGTAAGAACCCCAGTTACATTGCAACCATAGCTCATCATGCAGGTCAGGCACTGTTTACCCTGTGAACCCACCGCGTGCATCACTTTGTCCAAATTAAAGGCTACCCTGGGAATGAAGCCGATATCTTCTAGCAGTTCAAAGGCAGTGAAGAAAATAATCATCGGCGGCAACATCACAGCAATCACTGTGCCTGTCCCCACAATAAGGCCGTCTACCAATAAGCCGGTAAGCCACCAGGGGGCATTCCAATTAGTCAGCCCCACACGCACGACTCGCGCTAACCAGCTAAAAAACAGTTCCAGCCAGTCAGAGGGCATGTTTGCGCCGGCGATGGTTACCCAGAAGACCAGGGCCAATAGCAAGATCATAATGGGCCAGGCCCAGAACCGGTGGGTTAGTACCCGGTCTACCTGTTCTGTGAAGCTAGTGCCCCGACTTCCTTTCTTATGCCTCACGGCCTGATGTACCATTCGGTCGGCGTGCTGGTAACGCTGGCTGATAAGTTCCACCTTGGCATCCGGCGTCATGGCTTCGCCTAAGTAGGCTGCTTGCTCAGCAATAGAGACCAATTGGGCTATATCGAAAGTAATGTTTCTTCCTTGGGGACAGCAAGCACTTAAATCACCCTGGCGGAATGCATCCTGTACTTCCGGGTCGTCTTCCAGTAATTTGATAGCGAGCCAGCGCTTGCGTTTGTGGATTTCCTGCTGCTCCAACTGTCCTTCGATACTCTTGATGGCCCTTTCGATGCTGATACCGTAGTCAATGTGGAAAGGTGCAGTCTTGCGCACCCCCTTGGCGACATCCATAGCGGCTGCAATTAGTTGAGGGACCCCTTGCCCTGTGGTAGCGACAATCGGTAGCACTGGAACTCCCAAGTAAGCGCTCAGTTTGTCTGTGTCGATCTCCAACCCCATCCGCCCTGCTTCATCTATCAGGTTCAGAGCCACCACTGCCCGGTCGGTCATCTCCAGTATCTGCAACGTTAAATTGAGGTTGCGTTCTAAATTAGTAGCGTCAACGATACTCACAACGACATCAGGTTCATCGCTGACGATAAAATCGCGGGCAATGATTTCCTCCAATGATTGAGCAGCTAAGCTGTACGTTCCCGGCAAGTCAACTACTTCTACTTTCTGGCCGAAGAAATCAAATTCGCCGCGAGCTTGTTCTACTGTTTTCCCCGGCCAATTGCCCGTATGCTGGCGACTGCCGGTCAAAGTGTTAAAAAGGGTGCTCTTGCCAACATTAGGGTTGCCGGCTAGAGCAATGACAATTGATTTATCAGGCATGCATTTTCGCTCCGTGTCTGTTATTGTGAAAAAAACTTGGATCGGGAGCTTCCATTCTCCCAAAATCCGGTTTTTAAATGCACGGCATGTTTCAAGAGAGCTATTCCGCATCTTGACAAATCTACTGAGACATCGCGGCTGACTAAGCCACGGAATGACACAGAATTACACGAAAGATTTTTGTCTTTAGCCTTTTCTGTGCCTTTCCGTGTTATTCTGTGGCTTTCTTTCCGGCCCTATTTGTCAAGATTGTTTCGATTCGGAATGAACCATGCTAAATGTACATTTCTGTTCTCCTATTCAGGAATAGCCGACGTCACGCTTTGTGGCTCCACTAAAATCGTCGCTGCCTGATTGCTGCGCAAGGAAATGTGCGAACCTTTAACGCGATACTCCACCGGGTCACCCAAAGGGGCCGTGCGCATAACATGGATTTGCGCACCCGGCACAATGCCCATATCCAAGAGTCGCCGCTGGGAACGGGTAGTGCCACCCGCCACAGAAATGACGACGCCGTCTTCTCCTACATGCAAATGGGAAAGAGGAACGCCTTTTTGCTTCGTGGGCACGACGAAAATGTTGGCCGCGGCAGCCGGGGCCAGGACCTGCCGGTCTCCGTTCCGGACGACCAACAATCTGCCATCGTTTTTCGCCTGTACAACGACTTCGCTGCCAGGCATGAAACCCATGGCAAAGAGCTGAGCGAACAGGGCCGGCGGTTCGTCTTCTACATGAACGATTTGTCCCGCCTGTCGCAATGGCCACTGATCCAGTGGCTGGCCGATACTATCCAAAGCATCTTCCCCGGGGCCGGGGATGACATCGCCATGGGGGTCCAACAGCGGATACCCCAATTCCTCGTCCAGTTGGGCTGCTATCTCTGGGGTGATATGATGCTCTTGCTTCTCAGCCGCCTCGTGCAGTTGATCCGCCGGTATGCCTTTTGTGTCCGCTAAATAGCGCTCCCACAAGCGGTGGGCCCGCACCAGCTCCCGGGCCCGTTGCGCCCCCCGAGGCGTCAGCCGGATGCCATCTGGCAGCGAACCTTGCACCCATCCTTGGCTGAGCAACCGGCTTATGGTCTTCTCACTACTAGAAACCGTGTGCCCACTGCGTCGCGCTAAATGCACTGCCAGTACCTTCTCGTGGCTTTGTTGTAAGGCATGAATCTGCTTGATAGCGTCCTCTAATGCCTCCTTATCTCCTCCCTCAACGCGTTGCTCTTGCCACCAGCAACTTAAGGCAAGATAAGCCAGGCCGGCGGCCAGAAGAGCTAAGAGCCAAAAGAAATAAACCGGCAAACTAAAATTGATCATACCTTTTCCTCCTCGGCGTGGGCACACTTTTGCACCAGGATTTGTTCGGCTAAGTTGTCGGCTAAGATGACCTGCCCGGCGCCAATTTGCAATCGCAATGGCCCAGCGAAAGGCTCTCTCTGTAAAAGCTGAATTTCCTGGCTGGGATAGAGACCTAACGAACCCAAATAGCGCAGCCGTGCTGGTTCCTGAGCCAACACCCGGGCGATGCAGCCGCGTTCCCCTACCTCCAAGGTGGTCAAGGGTACCCCCGCCGATGGCGGTAAAGTCAAATCCGGCGCCGGGATGGGGTCACCATGGGGATCCAGCGTAGGGTAGCCTAACTTGCGGGCAATGGCCTCCTCTAAGTCCTCGCTAATGACGTGCTCTAACCGGTCTGCCTCCACGTCAACCTGATCCCACGGCATTCCTAACACCTCACTCAGGAAAAGCTCCAACAGCCGGTGGTGCCGCACCATTTCCAGGGCGATGCGTCTCCCTGTCTTAGTCAACGTGGCTCCCCGGTACGGCTCGTAGTTGACTAACCCTAAGCGTGATAGTTTCTTCAGCATGTTGGTCGCTGAGGCCGGTGCGACATCCATGCGCCCGGCGATGGTACTAGTCGTAGGGCGGACGCCACTCTGTACTAAGCTGTAGATGGTGCGCAAATAATCTTCGTGTGCCGTCGTCATTTCATTATCTCGAAAACAGAATTTAACCTTCCCTAAATTATAATCTTTTCTTGTGATAAGTCAAATTTACTTCTCCGCTTCTGCTATGGGAACGATACCGGCACGCGCCTACCTTGTATCTCTCAAAGAAAGAGGGACGCCGCGCGCCCCGTCGATTGCATGCCATCATAATCACCGTTTCGTGCTATAATAACCAACAGGAAAAAGGCTATTTGAACCACAGATTGCACTGATTACACAGATTTGGAGTCTGATCCCCCCCTTCTGTGGATTTCTGTGCTATTCTGCGGCCAAAACAAGAAATGCCAGTGTCCAGAAGATGGTACGAAAAACCTGAGAAATCCGTGAAAATCTGTGGTCGGAGTGCCTTGTTGCGCCGATAGCGTCTTCACAGGAGTGCTGCTCATGAAACGGTTAACGTGGTTCGTCATTGCCTTCGCCGTTGCCCTTATTGGGGAACATTATTGG
>WFQT01000300.1 GCA_015486895.1 Anaerolineae bacterium | reverse complement strand
GTAGCAATGCCATCGGTTTACCAACGATGTCTGAGCGGCCGATGATCACAGCCCGAGCGCCTTTAATGGGAATGTCGTATTCTTGTAGGAGAGCCAAACCGCCTAACGGCGTGGCGGGGATAAAGAGGGGCCGGCCTGCTAAGAGAAGCCCCGCGTTGAGCGGATGCACGCCGTCAATGTCCTTCTCCGGTGCTAATGCCTGGATAATGGCATTGGCGTCTACGCCTTCCGGGTATGGTTCTTGCAGTATGATGCCGTGAACGGCATCGTCGTTGCTGAGGTCGGTGACGGCTGCAATGAGTTGTGCCTGGGAAGTATCCGCGGCCAAGATGACTTGCCGCACGACGATGCCCGCCCGTTCGCCGGCTCGGGCGATCGTGCGGGTGTACCAGACAGAAGCTGGATCATCGCCGACCCGTAGTACGGCCATGGTCGGCTCGATGCCATGTTGCTCTTTGATTTGGGTAACGCGTTCTTTGACCCGAGCGCGAATTTTCTTGCTCAGTGCCCTGCCGTCCATAATTTGTGCACTCATTGTAACTCCTTCGAACGTATTGCGTGTTCCGTATTACGTATTACGAAAAGCTTAGAACTCTCCGCGTCTCTACCTCCAATGTTTATCCTAACCTGGCCGAGCCAGAACCCAAAAAGGCAATTACAGATTTGCACAGATTGCACCGATTTTCGATTTTTTCTATCTGTGTCATCCGTGGTTCATTTTCTTGCCCCGTGTACAAGAATTTCATTGGTAAGGTACTAATTGCCCCGACTTGTTGAGAGGATACTTTGTTGGCTATAACCGCGACATGCCGCTGGCAAGAGCTTTTTCGTAATTGGCTTTGGCCAATTCTATGAGCTCAGATAGTTTACGGTTCTCTCGTTCCACAAAATCGCTATCTTTGATGCCTTTGAGGTTAATGCGGACGTTCACAGCGGCGCTCTGCAATCCGGTATAGGCCATGTGGGCTGCCACTATGGCATCGCTGACTACATTCTTATTGCCTTTGGCGGCAACGGGCAGGGTGAGATCCAGGACGGCTAAGCATGCCTCGGCGGTGCGCATCGGTGCACCTTCGGCGACCTTCAGCGCTTCCTGAATGGCCGCAGTACGGGTGGTTTTCTCCGCCGGTGTGCCCTTGGGCAGACGATAGGCGTTCATGACCAGGTCAAAGGATTTAGCATCCTCATCGGCCATGGCGAGCAATTTTTGCCACCATGTTTCCGCTTGGGACTGGACTTTCTTCATTTCGGCTTCTACGGCGACATATTGCTTCTTGCCGATGGTGAGGTTGCACACCATACTGACTAAAGCGGCGCCTTGTGAGGCAGTTAGGGCGGCGACAGTGCCTCCACCCGGTGTAGGCGAGCCACTGGCTAATTCGGAGAGGTATTCTTGAACTTTTTGCTGGGCTAACATGGCACATTTCTCCTTTGATATGTGTTTGTGGTACCTTCTCAATATCCTGGGGGTAAGGGCAGGTCTTTCACCTACCCAGATGGACTACCGCAAGAGTTCACCCCTACTTTTTGAGAGAATACTGTTTATGATATTGGCGATGCAAACTTTGCTGTTCGCCTATCTATTATAGCCCTGAAGGCTACTATTGGGCAAAGACATGAAGTGCCGAAAAGTTGGATCATGGCCCAGAGAACCTGGCACCAGACTGTGCAAAAGTGCCAAGTTGACAGTTCCAATATTTTTTGTACAATGAGTTCACTCGCGAGATGTTCGGGGTGTGAGCATACACCAGATGTGCTCGGAGTGATCACTTTGCTGGAGGCAAGATATGGCGACGGCAGAAGAAATTATTGCAGCTATCAATAAAGTAGAGCATCCAGAAATCGCACTTCCGCTTGTAGATTTGGGCATGGTGCAGGATGTTAAGGTGGAAAATGATGGTGTGACATTGACCTTAGTCGTTCCATCTGTGGGTATCCCGGAAGCAGTACGCAATTATATGGTTAGCAGTCTATACCAGGCAGTAGTGGCCCAAGGTAGTACTCTTAAACGGGTTTACTTGGCTGAGATGGATGCGGAAGAGCGAGAAGCCTTTTTTCAGAAAGAGCGTGCTTACTGGCGCGACTAAGTTTTCTAAAGGAGGGCGGTGGTGATGCCGATGCTGCTTGTCTCGCATCTACAGAAGCGATATGCCAAACTGGAAGCGGTACGCGATCTGAGTTTTGACCTCTCCTCCGGGGAGGTCTTTGGTCTTTTAGGGCCTAATGGCGCTGGAAAGACGACGACGATACGCATTATTATGGATATTATCCAGGCGGATGGCGGTTCGGTGGAGGTATTAGGCGGAGTACCACGCCAGGCGAAGCATCGGGTGGGCTACTTGCCCGAAGAGCGCGGGCTTTATCTCAACATGGGTGTTCTTGATGTGCTGGTTTACTTAGCGGAGCTAAAAGGATGGCAGCGGCCTGCGGCCCGGAAGCGGGCGAAAATGCTGCTGGAGAAAGTTGGTTTAGCCGACTGGGCGAAAAGCAAAGTGCGCGAGCTAAGCCGGGGAATGCAACAGAAATTGCAGGTTTTAGCAGCGATGGTCAATGACCCTGACTTGCTGATTATGGATGAGCCGTTTCAAGGCCTGGACCCGGTGAATCTGGAAGCGGTGAAAACCTTGCTGATAGAGCAGCGCCAGGCAGGGAAAGGGCTGATGCTTAGCTCCCACCAGATGAACCTGGTGGAAGCGCTTTGTGACCGTATCCTGCTCATGAACCAGGGTGAAGCACTTTTGTATGGATCTTTGGCGGAGATTAAACGTCAGTATGCCGGCCACACGGTGCGGCTATCCACGGAGGGGGCGTTGCCGGCAGATTTGCCCGGTGTAGTGCGGCGAGAATCTGTTGATGATGGGTGGATCCTCTCTTTGGCTGAGACAACTTCGACACAGGATTTACTCTCGGATCTAGTTGCCCGGCGCATCCCCGTGCTCTCTTTCCAAGTCGCGGCCAAGCCGTTGGCGGAGATCTTCATCCAGGTGGTAGAGGGAGGGCGCCATGCGTAATGTTTTGGTGATTGCCCGGCGTGAATATGGCACCAACATCCGCCGTACTGGATTCTTGGTAGTAACTGCTTTGGTGCCGTTGACAGTGATCATTGCTTTAGGGGTTATGATGTTTTTCAGCGGCTCTGCCTCTCAATTGTTGGAGAAAGCCTTTGGCAGTACTCCGGGAGAGGTTGGTGTTGTGGACCACAGCAGTATTTTCACGCCGATTTTGGCGGAATTCCAAGACCAGTTTAGGCCCTACCCAGATGAAACGGCGGGACGGAAAGCCTTATTGGCTGGAGATGTATCAGCACTGCTGGTCGTGCCATCTGCTTACCTGAGTAACGGCAAAGTACAATTGTTAGTGCTACAAGGCAGCGGGTTGCAGTCGGGAATGCTGACTGATTCTCCACGAATGGATGCCTTTTTGGTGTCGCATCTTCTGCGCAATGAAAATCCGGCTTTGCGGCAACGCGCAGCTCATCCGGCGCATTTCAGCACTGTGCAAGTGAGTAGCAAAGGTGAGAGTGAAAACCGTGGTCCTCTTGGCGAAGTTTACGCTTTCCTGGTGCCTTACTTCTTTTCAATCTTGCTGGTGATTACTATTTTTACTTCTGCTGGCTATTTGCTGCAAGGCATTGCCGAGGAGAAAGAGAATCGTATTGTGGAAATTATTCTCTCTTCTGTTTCGGCGCGAGAGTTGCTGGCAGGTAAAATTGTAGGGTTGGGGGCAGTGGGGTTGACGCAGGTGCTAATTTGGGTACTTTCAGTGTTGGTGTTCTCCAGCGGTTCGGTGTTCCTCATGGCCGTACAACTTTCGCTGCCTGGCATGTTGCGGATGGTGTTATTAGCGCTGGTCTATTACCTCTTAGGCTTTACAATGTACGCCGTGATTATGGCGACTACCGGATCGGTGGGGAGCAATCTGAAAGAGTCGCAACAGATTTCTGGCATTTTCTCTTTTTTCGCAGCGATTCCTTATATGGTGGCCGGTTTCGCTTTTAGCAATCCTAACGGCCTTGGCTTGCGACTCTTGAGCTATTTTCCACTGACGGCTCCGACCATGATGATGATGCGCTTGCCGATGGGAAGCGTTCCGGGAATTGACATTGTACTGAGTATTTTGAGCATCGTCGTGACGATTCCAGTGGCTTTATGGATTGGCGCCCGCATTTTCCGCGTTGGCATTCTCATGTATGGCAAGCGCCCTTCGTTACGAACGTTATGGCAAGTGTGGCGACAGGCAGGGTGAATATATTGGGTACGAAGGGCGGCAGGTGTCGCCCTGTTACGTTGCCCTATCGGTCTCTTTATAGGCAACAAACCACATCATGAAGCTCTTCCGGTTGGGACGGCTGTAAACGGAGATGTGGGTCAATCCGGCTTTGATTGCCAGTTGGTGAAACGCCTCTTCGGTGTAAGCGCGGGTGATTGGGCTAATGGCTAAATGTTCTACCCACTCGAACGGCCGTGCCATCCAGTGGTGCCCGTCGACATCTGCAATGACCAAAACGCCGCCCGGAAGCAAGAGTCGTGCCATTTCTTGAAATACCCTCTCTGGCTCGGGCAAACAGTGAAATGTCATAACGGCGAAGAGGGCGTCGAAACGCTCTCCGGCCAACGGCATTTCCCGGGCGTCTCCTTGTACAAAGGAAACATGTCCTGCCCCGGTAGCTAACGTTTCCCAGTTTAGACAGTCGTATGTTGCATCAAGCCCGATGATGTTGGCGCCAGATAGGGCGCGACTTAAGTAAGCTGTTCCTGTACCCTGGCCGCTGCCCAGGTCTAGTACCAATGGGGTGGGGGGCAAAGTGATTTTTTCCAGGGCGAACTCATAGGCGCTGGTGGATTTGTTCATTGGTGTGTTTGCAAGGAGCTTTTTTAGAAAAGGAAACAAGGTTGCTCTCCTGTGTATGTTTGGCGTTAGCGTTGAATGAAGTGTCCATTGTGTATGTTGCTGGACAATGGTGTTTTTGGTTTTAGTTATAGATCAACACATGTTTTCACAGCATTTTAAGGGAAGTTCAAAATTTTCTCATTCTGGTGGAATTAGTTGAAGTAGGTGGACATCGCGAGCTTGCCAGCCATGACGCCCTTTTTCGGCTCGGAAAGAGAGCAGTGCCCGGCGGTGTACCTGTCGTGCGTCAGCCGGGGTAAGTTGGTGCCGGCTTAGGTAAACATCGCGCCCATCCGTGGTCATAGCGAAGCCGAAACCTTTGCGCCGGTCGAACCAGCGCACTTGCCCGCGAATATTCCCCGGCGGTGGCAGCAGATGTCTACAAGCGGGGCAGTAATCAGATTGGGCATCTTCTTCCGTCAGGACCAGGAAAATAACGCCGCAACGGCGGCAAGTGCGTTCACGGTGGGTTGTTGACATAGGTAGTCGTTTCAATTGCTTTTTTCCTCTGCGTTCATTTGCATCTTGTTTTTCAGGGCAGTAACTAAGGAATGCATGCCACGCTGTAGATGGATGCGCATTAGTTGAGCCGCTAAGGGGCCGTTTTGCTGTACTAACGCGTCCAAAATGGCTTGGTGATCCTGGAGCGGTAGCGTTTGACCTGATGTGGTGAGTAACTGCGACCTCCCTTGGACCAAGAAGTTAACAAAGACACCCAGTAGATGTGCCCAAAGGCGGTTGCCGCTGAGGACTGCTAAGATGTAGTGGAAATCGGCATCGGCCTGTAATGTCTCCATTGTGCTTCCCTGGAGGATGGCTTGTTTCATTTTGACTGTTTTCTCTTGCAGGGCTTGTAGTTGTTCCTCTGTGAGCTCTGGTGCTAAGCGTGCCACCATGGTAGGCTCAACTGCCAGGCGGATCTCAAATATCTCTTGCCAACTTTGTGGATCCTGGTCGAAGTTTGCCGGGAAGAGAACGTGCGAGCTATACACATTCTGGGATTGTTGGACGTACAGGCCGCTGCCGGGACGCACGTTGATAATATCCTGTGCCTGTAAAATGCAAAGTGCTTCTCGCAGTGTTGGTCGGCTTACTCCCAGTTGTGCTGCCAATGCCCGTTCGGAAGGAAGACGTGTTCCTGGTGAGAGTTGTTGTTGATGGATCATTTTTTCCACCACTTGAGCAACAACATTGGCTCGACGTTCTCGCTTCGGCTTTATGCCCACGCTTTTTTCTCCTTGGTTGCTATAGTTTACTTTGGGAATATTCCCGGTCATTTCAGATATCGCACTAGGCGTCATTTCTGTGGGGGGTAATGAAATCTTACTAAAGAAAATTGCCCTCGTCAAAGATGGCGGATTAGTATTGCGTTTGCCTTGTTTTTTTGTTTTGTAAGGTTCTACAAGAGGGAGTGTTTCTATTTCCTATGACTGTGAAATGGTTTGTGTCTTCCTGTGTGGTCCTTTTCTGTCTTTTGATATGACTACGATTGGCTGATCGCTTGCGTGTTTGCCAAGTCTGCGGTAACATGGTTAAGGATTTGGACGGTAGATGATGGGTAAGGAGTAATTTCATGCAGCAGAAGAGCAAGTTGACTTTATTCTTGGATGCCATTATTGAAGCTGGTTGGATAGCAGCTCTGATTGCAACGCCTCTTTATTTCGATATTTATTCCGATCGTGTCTTTGAGCCGGATAAAATTGCCCTGCTCCGTTCCATTGTCTTAGTCATGGTGGCTGCTTGGTTGGTGCAGCAGGTGGACACGTTAGGTGTAAAGAGGGAAACGAGGGAGGGAGCGGCCTCTTCTCTTTCACTTTGGCGGCAGTTTCGGGAGACGCCGTTACTGTTACCGGCGTTGCTCTTGGCACTGGTGTATTTGCTGAGCACGCTGTTTTCGGTGGTTCCCCGCACTAGCTTTTGGGGTTCCTACATGCGGCTGCAAGGAACTTATACCACTTACACTTACATGGCTCTTTTTGCTCTGGTGGCTGCCAAGCTGCGACGGCATGAGCAGTTGGAGCGATTGGTCAATGCTGTCGTTGTGACTAGCATTCCCATTGCTATTTACGCTATGGTGCAGCATACCGGCTTAGACCCTTTACCGTGGGGAGGGGATGTGGTGCAGCGGGTAGCAGCCAACATGGGGAATGCTAT
>WFQT01000299.1 GCA_015486895.1 Anaerolineae bacterium | reverse complement strand
GATGATGACGGCGAAGTCAATTTTGTGTGAGAGGGTAGTCATGTTACTTCTCCTTTTTAGATTGGAATGGTTAGTTTTCTTCGGACGTTTCTTTATCATCAGTGGGTTCGCTTTTCTTTTCCCACATCTTTTGCCGCTGGCAATAGTAGGCCAGCAGGTATTCACCCGTGAGGGGTTTGTTGTCAACGTAGTCTTCCGGATCGAACAACCCTTTGACATCCGCGATCAGGTTCTTGTAGTAGTAAGCTTTACCTCCCAGGCGCACCAGATATGGGGTCAGCGCATCATGGATTTGCTTCCACGTCTGAAATGGGTGCTGTGAGAATTGCTGCATGTAGCGGGTGGCATTTGTCGGCCTGTTTTTCTCCGCCTCTGAAAGTGCCCGCTCCTCGAGCACATCGGCGATGGCAAGCAACCTGCCATAGAGATAATCTCGTGTGGTTCGGGTTTCATCGAGTGACATATCGTATTTCTCCTTTCCTTCTTGGAATTTCCGATATAATGAGCAGGCAATGCTCAGGGCTTTCTTCCATTCCCAATCTGCAAGACCTGCCCGGTTGGATGCCCGCCTGACCGTTGACTCAACCAGATCAAATGGGATGGGCTGGCCGTCCACAATGCAGGGAAGCAGGCGTTTGATGGTGGTCTTCTTTAGTTTGTCGTCCAGACGGCTGCCGTAAGCGGCTTCCGCAATGGCCGCAGGAGCGGGCGCTCCAATGAAATGAATGTAGCGTTTCTGCGCTTTACTGTAGTGATAGGTGTGATACCAGGCCGCGGATTCATGCCAGTGCTCGATGCGGTCCAGAAAATCTGAGCCGCTCAAACTACGGTAATAAACGATCGCAAGGCGACCCTTCGATGCTGAATCCACAGCCATGACGACTATTTGGTCGATTGCTCCAATCTCTTGGCGGTACCCCGCAATTTTCTTTTTCAGCCGGAGAGCAACTTCCTGAGCGGTGTAGACATCTGAGGAAGATTCAACAGGGACATCGTTGTCTAAAGCATCAGCGGGGTCATCAGTAGGTTGAATAACTGAATCGCCAGATGTTGCCCAGGCAACGATAGCCAAATCACCGCTTCTGTATCCTTGCTTGGCGATTAGCCAGCGCAAGGCAGAATGAGCCTTTTGCGATGCTTTAAAGCCAACGGCTGCAGCTTGGTCTGGATACGTAAAACGGCCCAAAAAAGTAAAGCCGCAACCATCATCAATCGTAATTTTTCCTGTTTTGCTTCTGGATTTTCCAGATGCAATTAACTTTGCTTTATCGCCATCGTTCCGTATTTTTGCCGGATGCTGGTCAGCAGAGAAAGTTTTCTCGCCCGTAACCAAGCAAAGGCCCATTGTCTCTTTGGTTGACGAGTAATATTCAATCCAGCTTTGAATAACTGCCTGGTTATTCCAAACTGCCGCGTCCTCGATATCATCTTGTATTTCAACCGTCCAGCGAACAAAAGCATCAGCCTGCCATGGCTTTATTTTGTTTGTTCTTAGGTCAATGCCTCCAGGCAACAGGTCAAAAATGTCCAATGGCGCATTTTTGTCTTTTTCCCACGGCCGTTCAATGAAGAGTTTGTTGTTCTCATCTACAAACAGTATTTTGTAGGATACCAAATCTGAGATTATATTACCCTTTTGTACATATTTGTAAATTGATTGAACTTTACGGGGCGCTCCGCTGCCAACCCAATTTGCCAACAAATTAAGATAGGAAGCATGGTAATGTTTTTTCTCCCCGCCAAATAGTTTGTAATCTGCCGCGATGTACTGAAGCTTGTCACAGAGGGGGTGCGGGGCTTCTCCACTTGTACGCCCCGCTGATTTTTCTGTGCAAGGGATAATTGTTCGGGATTCGTCTTTGCTCAACACGCGGGCGCGCCTGAAATTTCCTTGCCCATCCAGCGTGATCTCTAGTTGTGCTTTTTGCGTTGTGTGGCAGATTGGTAAAAGCGGCACTTGTGCAGCAGCGCTTTTACCAATACTCGCCTGGCAATTCTCGTAGGTTTCGTAAAGGCTTTGGATCCAGTTCATTTTACAGCCTCTCCTTTTCGTAGCCTTCGAGCAGCCCTTCTTCTTGCAGGCCGATTGTAGTCGGGGGGGCGGCTTCCATTTCCCGAACGAACTTGCGAACGAAGGCATTTTCGTCCTTCGGATGCGGGATGGCGGCATGTTCGTCCTTTTGGGACGGTACTATATAGCCTTTTCTCATTACCGGACGCCAAAAGCGCGCCCAAAGTTCGCCGCCTTTGGCTTCGTCAGGATAATCGAAGCCGTGGAACATTAGGCCGAAGGCCATTTCGCCAGGGTAGTTATCATAGTAGCCCTCGCCTTCGCCGAACTTGCATGGTTCGACATACCCTTGGCATTCCCGCGTTCCCAGGAAGACGTCCCGTCGTCCTCCGCGCTCGATCATCCGTCTGGCAACCCAATAGTGTTTGTGTTCATTGCGGTCGTGTTCCAGGTCAGGCCGGTTTTCATTCCATTCGAAATGCGCCTGCACCTGATATTCCACGTCGGCCAGGTAAGTGTAGATTGCCAAGTCATGCCCGCTGCCGCCGTATTTGACCGGCTTGGCGCTGCGGGTTTGCGTACGAATAGGCTTCATCACTCGCAGCCTGTCTATTACCCAAACGAAGGTTGGTTTCCAATAGACCGAACTCAAAACTCCTTTGAGTGCTTCGCAGGTGGGAATCTGGTACGAAAACTTTTCACCGCCGATTTTGGTCAACGGATCCGTGAAAAGCGCATACCGGCCCCAGACTTTGAATTCCACGATGTTCGTGTATTTCATACAGGTCTCCCTTACACAATTTGAGTGGTCATGTTACTGACTGGCTCGCCACTCCAGCCAAATTCTAGACTATAATACTGTTCATTGAGATAGTAAATTTCTGCTCCAGACTGCACCTCCTGTATAGCACCAATTTCTGCCAATTTTCTAAATTGATACTCATACAAATTCACAGAGTAGCGCTGTGCCGCTTTGAGAAGTTCATATTGCTTGTCCAACTCCATCGCACTGCAAAGATCGACAATTAGAGACTTGCCTTCTTCATAAGGAACAACTACACCGCGTGTTGCCGAATCGATGACATGGAAAGCCCTGCCTGCTGATTGAAAAGACTGACGCAAAAAGATATCCGGTGCGGATTGATGAATTCGTCGGTAAGCAGCTACGGATTGTTTGTTGCGGGAAAGCACATTATATAAATCATCATCCCTGCCCACCGAAGATGTCTGGCCAATCGGATAATCCATTTGGTCTTCGCGAACTCGATAGTAGAGCCTGTAGTATTCTTCAATTGCACTCAACCCAATCCGGTCATTGCCGTATGCGTCGGGGCTATTCCTAAAATTATCGAGAACAGTTTGGGCTTTTTCACCACCAGCTTTGATATCGGACAGCCGGCTGAGGTTTTCATCCTGCGGGTTGATCACCCAAACCTCTCCCAATCCTTCCCGCTCCCCGTGCCGATTGCAACGTCCTGCGGCTTGGGCAATCGAATCCAGTCCAGCCAGTGAGCGAATGACAGCGCCAAAGTCAATATCCACGCCGGCTTCGATGAGTTGCGTACTGACGCAAATCATGGGCTGGTTGGCTTCGAGTTTAGGCTTGATTTCATTCTCCAGCACGTCCAAGCGATGCGCTGGACACATGTTAGTGCTCAAATGATAGATCGAGGCGCCCAATTGACGTCCCTTGATTTCCTGATATAGCGCTTGCGCCATCGCACGCGTGTTGACTACAACCAAGACGCTGCCTTTTTCTTGCAAAGCACTCTCGGCCAAATCAGCAATTTCTGCATTGGTCATCCCGCCTGGCTTGCGCTCGTCATGTACCTCGACGCGTTTCAGCTTTTCGAACAATCCAGTTTCATTCTGAATGATCCTGTATTCTGGTTCAACAGCCAATTTGCGAAACTCGTTTGGCAATTTATCAAGTGGCGGCTGGGTGGCCGTGCAGAGCACGGCGGTCGTACCGCAGTCGTGCACCAGAAAACGCAAAGCAGTGGTAAACATGTGCGTTATTTTGATGGGAATGGTTTGCACCTCATCAAAGATAATGATTGAGTTCGCCAGTTGGTGCATCCGACGAGCGTCGCGCGTGCCTGAACCAAACAGAGTTTCCAGAAATTGAACCTGGGTAGTGAACACAATCGGCGCGTCCCAGTTTTCCGCCAGAAGGTTGTGACGGCGGCGAGTGTCTTCCTTTGGCACAAAGTTGGAATGATGTTCCAATACGACTTCTTCTAGCGGGTTACCGCTTTCATCCCTATCTTCCAGCACCGTGCGCACGTCTTTGGCATTCTGGTCGATAATGGTGATGTAAGGGACAACATAAAAAATTCTATCCATGCCATATTCACGGGCATGGTGCAGTGCAAAACGTAAACTTGCCAGGGTCTTGCCGCCGCCTGTTGGAACGGTCAGTTGATATATTCCTTTGGGATGTATGGCCGCATCCAGGCAGGCCTGGCCTACTTGCGCCCGAAGTTGGTTGACCTCCCAGGGGCGGCTCCCCGCTTCCATCTGCGCGGTTTTCTGTGCAAATTCATCGAATTTTCTTTCCAGACGTTCGATGAGAGTATCCCAAGAAACATATTTGCCATAATTGCGAACCATCTCATTGCCGGGGTTCTCAAAGTCTGCGGTGTTCAGGCGATCAGCGTCCAGCAGACAACTGAGCAGAAATCGAGCCAGTAAGCCACGCTTGAACCATAAGGTCTCCACTGAATCGCTGCTTTCCCTCACCTCTTCTTTGAGTTTACTGAAAAAGCGCTGCTCAACCGGTTGGGTCAAAAAGTCATCTAATTGCCGTTCAATCATTGGCAACTTCTGGCGTGCTTCGCTGAGATGTGTCTTGTCATCAGGCTTCTCAACGCGGCGTAAGAATTCATTTTTACCATCGGGTTTCAGGCAGTCAATCAATCCGGAATGATGAGAGGCCAACGCTAGCGCCAGGAACTGACCTAAAAGTTTTCCCGCCGGTCCCCGATCAGCGAGTTTGTGCCAAACGAGTTGCGCCCCGGCGGTGGAGTGGTCAATCTCGCCGCGTCTGGCCTCTGAATAACCATCTTCATCAGGGGCTATTAATCCTTCATTCGTGCGTAAATAATTTTGGTATTCCTGGTTGGCTTTACCCAGATCATGCAACAGTCCCATAATTTTACCGATCTCCGGCAAACCTATCTTTGCTGCGAATTGTTCCGCTAAATTGGCAGTTTCAGTGAGATGCGTAGTGAGCAATTGAGCCTGTTGATCATTCTTACGCCAATGGGCAATCAACTCATCTCCTGTATTAGCAGTTTCAACCCCATACACTCGCGCCAACCGCCGCGCTTCCTGCTCCAGTTGTTTCCGCACTGTTTCCGGCGCCAGCACTTCCACGTCAGCACCCCAGCCGCGGATCCAGGGCAGCATTTCCTGCGGCTCGGCAACTTGCGCCCGCCAGATCACGGAGCCATCAGGCTGATCCTCCAACGTCTCCGATGGGTGCCACTGAGTTTCTTTC
>WFQT01000298.1 GCA_015486895.1 Anaerolineae bacterium | reverse complement strand
GATGCTGCCACGAGCGGCCCTGGTTGGATATTCCGAAAGCTTTTTGCAAGCGTGGCAGCGCCGGTTAAGCCGAGGGCGTTAGGCGGCTCGCTTTTATGAATCACATTACTATGCTGGGTGATGCCTGTCCTCAGCCAAATTGTATAATAGAATGCCAATATGAGCGAATACCAATATCACGAATGGCAAGCGATTGACCGTTTGCTTTCTCCACAAGAACAAGAACATGTGGAGCAACTCTCCAGCCATATAAAAGTAAGTGCCAGTCGGGCAGTGGTAACTTATCACTGGAGCGACTTCAAATATGACCCAAAAAAGGTTTTGTTAAAATACTTCGATGCCTACCTGTACTTTGCCAACTGGGGTACTATCCGTTTATTATTTCGTTTCCCGCAAGGGTTGATTGACGAATCTGCCGTTGCCCCATACTGCGACGACGAATATATCACTTTTGAAAACAGCGGCAATTACCAAGTGCTTGGCATTTATTTTGATCCAGAATACGGTGAAGGATGGATGCAAGCCGAAGCCGGTTTATCTTCTTTTGTTGGGCTACGCGACGATTTGCTCTCCGGAGATTACCGCTTGCTTTATTTGGCCTGGCTTGCAAAGGGCACTCTTTTCGATGTAGATTCAGACATATTGGAACCCCCTGTTCCGCCAGGTCTAAAAAACATATCGCCAGGCCTTTCCCATTTCATCGCCATTACAGAGTTAGACCCCTTCCTGGTTCGGGCTGCTGCTGAAGAAAGTGACGAGTTGGAACCAAGCCAGCCTATCGATTATGCCAAGTTGATTCGCCACTTGACACGCGCCGAATGTGACACATTTTTAATCGACCTGGCAAATGGCAGAAGCGGTGTTGCACACGCTTTGCGTCAACGCCTTCAAAGTTTCTTGCCTTCAAAAAGGCCTTTGGCTCCAAGACGCCCACGAACACTGGCTCAACTAAAACAACGTGCTAAAACGCTCCAACTTGCTGAGAAACAACGCCGTGATGAAATCGCTCGAAAAAAGCACGCACAAGAAATGGAAGTGCTGTCACGGCGTGAGGATCAAGCTTGGAAAGAGGTTGAACACCTGCTCGAACATGGACGACGGATCGCTTCAGTCTATGACGATGTCACTGAGAAATTGGTAAAGCTACAGCAATTAGCGGAGAATAAAAACAATTATTCCGCTTTTGAGATGCAGATACAAAAACTTGTACAGCGATATGCGACTCGCCCCGCGTTAATGCGCCGATGGAGAAGCAAAGGTTGGATAAAATAACGCAGTACACGTCTACCTTACAAATATGAGCCGCCCAGCCACAGCTTCACCTAATCCGGCTTGGCTCGGAGGGTACGCGGCGCGATTGGTCTGCGATGGTGCTAGTTGACAATGGTTGTAAGCCAGCACCGCTCGGCAGGTGAGCCGAATGTCAGCCACCTATACAAGGAAAGCGAGTGAGTGATGCAGAGCACTTCTATCCACATCGGCGAAATCTTACCGCCGTTCAGTTTAAGCCTTTTCGTAGGGCTGTATGCAAGTTACCGGTTTCCCGAACTTGTGGATGTTGTTCGCGACGGTGAGTATTATCGGGTGCTTTACATGCAGAG
Source organism: Anaerolineae bacterium (assembly GCA_015486895.1). Lineage (GTDB taxonomy): Bacteria > Chloroflexota > Anaerolineae > JAADDB01 > JAADDB01 > S014-12. Next base: position 1,003 of record WFQT01000298.1, on the reverse strand, counting down.
TCTACAGCCCGTGTTAGTTGTTGTTAACTCGACAGGCACTGTAGATGCTCCGGCCCTAAATCTGACGGTTTATTCCGAGAACTCATTATCCGGAAAAGATTTGGACTCCATTCGGAATAAAGTTCGGTGGATGTTGGGCCTGGATAAAGATTTGAGAGAATTTCACGCGCATATCGATGAACACGACCCGATACTTTCTCGTTTCGTAAAGCGACTGCAAGGGCTTCGGGCGCCGGCAACACCAACGGTTTTTGAGGCTGTTATTCATGCTCTGGTAGAGCAGCAAATTTCATTCAATTTCGCTGGTAAAATCAAAAGTCGTTTGGTGCAAAAGTTTGGCGAAGTAATGGAGATAGGAGAAAAGACCTACTATGCATTTCCAAAGCCGGAGAAATTGTCTCGGGCAACGCCACAGGAACTCCGCACTCTTCAATTGAGCCGACGGAAGGGAGAGTACATCATTGGCGTGGCTTCAAAGGCCGTATCCGGCGAATTTGACTTTGAAGCCCTTGTATTTCAGGCTAATCAAGTTGTTGTTGAGGAGATTAGCAAGCTTCGCGGGTTGGGGAAATGGACAGCAGAAATGGTGATGGTGCGGGGTATGCGGAAATTGGATGCTATTCCGGCGGACGATATTGCGTTGCGTCGCCTCATCTCTCATTACTATTTCAACGATGCAAAGGTATCAAACGAGCAAGCGCGTGATCTGGCGGAAGAGCGATGGGGACCACATCGTGGCTATGCCGCGTTCTATTTGATGTACGGAGCCAGAGTCGAGAATTTTTTGAAGTAAAGGCGGGGATGGCTAATCCCGCGGCAGCGGTCAGCGGGTTTCAGCGCTCGGAAAAGCCGGTGCAAAAAGCAAGGTGAGTAGCGGATTGGCCGTGATGGTTGTGCAGCCGCCGCCGCTGCCGCTGAGCCACACATTGGTGGCCAGTGTTGTCAAGGGTCATCCTATTCCCCAGGTTGTGGGGTCACAATATTCCCCGTCTGTCAGGTGGTT
>WFQT01000297.1 GCA_015486895.1 Anaerolineae bacterium | reverse complement strand
GTGTCTTACCATTGCTTACTCTCGTTTCTACATTTATCGGATTCTGTTGAATTTGAACACAGGGCCTACGCCCCAATGGATAATTGCAATTTACAAGACAGGCAATTTCACACTGCTTCTTAATGCACATCACTTTTCCTGTCGGGGTCACTTGGGGAGATGACATGAACAGATCACTGCAAAATTTGTTACGAGCAGCCTTGCCGGACTGTAGCTGTCCCGATGCTAACCCGCTGCTGAGCGGCCTGACGGCCGACTCGCGACAGGTGAAACCGGGGATGCTCTTCCTCGCCTTGCGCGGCGTAGCAGTAGATAGCCATCGCTACATTCCAGACGCTCTACGCCGAGGCGCAGTGACCATCGTGGGTGAACGAGAAATACAGGATATGCCAGTGCCTTACGTGCAGGTGGAAAACGGCCGGGAGGCATTAGCTCACCTCGCTGCCGCTTGGTATGGGTTCCCTAGCCGTCATTTGTTGGTGATCGGTGTCACCGGCACCGATGGCAAGACAACCACTGCTACCTTATTGGATGAAATCCTGCGGGCGGCTGCATATCGCAGTGGCCGCATCGCTACCACCGGTGCCCGCATCGGGGATTGGACAGTGGACACTGGCTTCCATGTCACGACCCCGGACGCGCCACTGGTGCAGCGCTATCTGGCTCAGATGCACCGAGAAGGCGTGCAGGCCGTGGTGTTGGAAAGCACATCGCACGGGCTGGACCAGCACCGGGTTGATGCTTGCGACTTCGATGCTGCAGTGGTCACGAACGTGACACATGAACATTTGGATTACCACGGCAGTTGGGAGGCATACATGGCAGCCAAAGCGCGCCTTTTCCAACTGCTGGCAGCTTCTCCGGCCAAAGGATGGCCGAAAGTAGCTGCATTGAACCGGGATGACCGGTCTTTCCCTTATCTTGACGGGATCTTTCCTAACCAGCAGTTGACTTACGGCTGGCAGCAAACGGCTGATGTCTATCCACTGGCCGTGAACTACCGGACCAACGGTACCCATCTGCGCTTGCACACACCGCGAGGAGAATTGGCATTAGAAAGCTATCTACTGGCGGATTTCAATGTGGAGAATATCATGGCGGCAACCACCGTTGCTTTGGGCTTAGAGTTGCCAGCAGAAGCGATTGTGCAAGGAGTAGCAGCCTGCGCCGGCATAGAAGGCCGCCTGGAACGCGTGGACCGAGGCCAAGGATTCTTGGCACTGGTAGATTTTGCCCACTCGCCGGCATCACTGCGGAGGACATTGCAGGTGGGCAGGCGATTAGCCGGGGCGGACGGCCGCGTGTTAGTGGTTTTTGGCAGCGCCGGCCTGCGGGATCGGGCGAAGCGCCATTTGATGGGGGAAGTAGCAGGCGAACTTGCAGACCTCATTTTCCTGACGGCAGAAGACCCGCGCACCGAATCGTTAGACGACATCTTGGCAGCCATGGCGGCTGGAGTTGAAACCTTTCCCCGGAAAGAAGGCATCGATTTCTGGCGGATCCCCGATCGGCAGGAGGCCATTATGGCCGCAGTGAAACACGCCCGGCCGGGGGATGTCTTGCTAGTGTGTGGCAAGGGACACGAACGCTCCCTTTGCTTCGGCGACGTGGAGTATCCCTGGTATGACAGGGATGCCTTGATTTACGCATTGGATTGTCAGTCGCACCCAGAGCGATGCGGACGGCCGCCTTTTACCATCCCTACCGGCCATTAGATGATACACCTATTGTATGTAAAGAACTGGAGTCTGGCGAAAATCATTTTATGGTTCAACAAGACAATTCAGACCACAGGTTGCCCCGATTGCACTGATTTTCGGCCTGATTTTCGTATCTGCCCTACAAATAGGGCACAGACAAACGCAGACGAGCACTGATTTTCACATTCTTGTCGTAGTTGCCAAACATCTCCCCACAGGGGGAAGCAGTGGTCGCCGGCTATGCGATGCGGCAGCCTGCTACAATAGACAAGCCTATCCCCTCAGACATAGCTTGCCACAATCCGCAGCCTGGGCTATTATAAGACAATGTATCACGGAAGATCATCGGCACAGAAACGACATGGCACAGGCAAAAGTACTTTTCCTAGCAGCGGTTTATCTGCCACCACCATCATTGGCGGCATTAGGGACGCTGGCCTCGGTGCAAGACGTCGAAACACCTTTCGGCCCCGTGCAACAGGTCGGGCTGCGTGTCAGCGACAAGCACCCCGGCATTTACATTGTCCCCTATTCCGGCTCGCCGACCCGGTCCGACCCTCGGGCGACAGTCTGGGCGGCGAAAGCATTAGGCGTACAACGGATATTGCTCTTCGAACCTCTCATCGCTTTAGACAAGCTCCCGCTGGGTTCCGTGGTGCTGCCTTTAGATTTCATCGATCTCACACGCCACCTGCCTACCACTTTCATACAGGACCAAAATGTGGGCCGGCTGCAAGAAAGGCCTGCCTTCTGCCCGGAAATCATGCAGCAGTTACACCAGGCTTTCCCGGAAGCAAGAACAGTTCCACTTTATATGGGGTTAGATGGCTCTCGGCGGGAAACGATCGCTGAAGCTCGCCTCTATCACACCTGGGGCGTCCACGTCTTGGGGTTCAACGCTATCCCAGAAGTGATATTGGCTCGGGAACTTGAGCTCTGCTTTGGTATCATCGGCGTCGTCAACGCGCTAGGTAGCCAGTTCACGCCGCCAGCGCCCCGTGGCGAAGTGGCGGCAACAATCAGGCAAGTCATTACATCGTTACCTGCCATTACCAGCGCTCTTTCCGGACCGCCTCATTGTGGCTGCAACCTCAGCCAGGCAGAAGCGCGCTCCCGGGGGCTGCTGGCTGCCGACTGGCGGGAATGGGTCACGACAAAGACATAACTTGAACACATCCCCTGTTTTGGGGATAGGAGCAAGATGAAAGCACCAAAAAAAATTCTACCAAAAAAAGATGAAAAACGGGCTTACGTGCAAAATATGTTCACCCGTATCGCTGGGCGCTACGATCTCATGAACCGATTGATGACATTGGGACAGGACCAACGATGGCGACGCCAGGTGGTACGGCTAAGTCGATTGCCGGAAAAAGGGAGCCTGTTAGATGTCGCAACCGGCAGTGGCGACATTGCTTACCAGGCATTGCAGCACAGGCCTTACGCCCACATCGTCGGCTTAGATTTCTCCTCCGGCATGTTACGGGTAGCAAAAGAAAAATTTAGCTGCACAGCACTCACCTTCGTGAACGGCGACGCTCTGCACCTGCCTTTCCCGGACAACAGTTTTGACGCCGCTACCAGCGCTTTCATGATGCGCAACGTGGTGGACATTCGACAGGCGTTTGCCGAGCAAAGGCGGATTGTGAAACCGGGGGGCAAAGTGGTTTGTT